>NZ_CAMZMX010000112.1:0-1146 GCF_947311875.1 Pseudomonas sp. PARCl1 | reverse complement strand
GTGGGAGATTCTATGGTTTTAGGGAAGTTTTTTAAGCGGCTTTTGACCGATACTCGTCTCCGCTTTTCAGTAGGGCAAATACTACTCTCGCCAGTTTGCGTGCGAGCATGACAAGCGATGCTGTCGTGCTAAAACCACGCGCCAGGCGCTCTTCGTAGTACGACTTCCATGCTGCTGTGCGGGATGCTGACATAGCCGCGTTGTGAAGGAGGCGTCGAGCTTCAGGGTCTCCTCGCTTCGTGAGCTTGGATTGCCCTTTTTTCTGCCCCGACTGCGCAATCCTCAGATCCATACCCAAAAAGGCGATAAACGCATCACCCCCGCTGAAGTTGCCACGCTGAAACGTCGCTGTCAGGCGAGCAGCAGTTAGAAAACCCACCCCTTCGACCTTCATGCAGCGCTTTACCTGAGGCATCAGCCCGGCCTTTTCCAGCAGGCCCTTGATCATCTTCTCCACCAGCAGCTCAAGCCGCTGCATCGCACGCAGATGCGTCTTGAAGGCGGCTTTGAGTAGCGGTTCATTGGCCCACCCCTGAGTCAGGCTGGTTCGTGCCTGGACCAGTCCTGCACGTCGCCGGAACAAGCTCAGAAGCTGTCGATAGATAGCCGGTGGCGGCGCCCAGGGCGTTAGGTCCTGCCCTTCGTTCTTCAGATAGCGGGCCAACAGCTGGGCATCAATTGCATCAGTCTTAGCGCGTACGTTGACACCTTTACGGTAATGGCTCAGGGCGTACCCATCTACCACGTAAATCGTATGCCCGAACTCAAAGGCCAGATCCGTAAACAGGACGTGATAGATGTTGGTCGCTTCGATAGCGACGGACATCGCACCCGAGAGGCCTTTGAGCCATTTCTTGATAGCTGCTTTAGTATTGGGGATTGCTATGAGTTCTGCTGATTCATCGTCCCAAATGACCAATTCTGTTTTGGCCACATCCACGCCAATCAGCCGCTTTGAATCAGCAACCACCATTGCCATGAGCAACTCTCCTCGATAGTGTTGGAGTACTTGAAGGGTCACCCAGAGGCGCTGGCTTGTGTCTTTCGTCGGTCCGAGCCCGGAAGCATTCTTTATCGGCGCTTGGGTGAAAAGGGAGGAGGGGCGAGGTCTCCCACGGTCTGTACTGCGCTAACAGTCAGAAGCTG
>NZ_CAMZMX010000111.1:0-1198 GCF_947311875.1 Pseudomonas sp. PARCl1 | reverse complement strand
GCCCAGCGACGGGCGATGATGCGGATAGGTGAAGCTGTGCCCCTGCCGGTCCCTCTTTAGGTCCGGCCTTACGGGGCGCTTTTAGATCAGCTCAGGGCAATGCGAGTGACCAGCGGGAACGGCACTTGGACGGTCTGAAGGCCATCGGTAGTGAGCTTCACCTTGACCATGCCATTGGCGATGATGTCCACCACAGCCACGATCTCAAGGTCCCAGCCTTGGGCGTTTGGGTTGCGAGTCGCTTCAATCTTCCAGATGCTACCGTCTTGGCGCTCACGGTAGCTCAGCGAGGTGAAAAGCTTGGGCAACATGAAGACGCCGTGGTCAGTGCCTGTATACGGCTGTACGCCTGCGCCAATGAGGTCCTCGATAGAGTCCTGACCAGCACGTTGAGCAGCACGCTCAAGGACAGCCACCAGTGACACGGGCAGCAGGATCACGAAGTCGCTCAGCGAGGTCCCTACAGTCTGGTTAACGTGGGTCGTGAGGATGTCGATGAGGTCCTCAGCGATCTCGGCAGGCTTACCCGTTGGTTTGGCCTCAGAGACGCTCTCAGTGCTTGGGGCAGTCGCCAAGATGGCAGCGACCTTACCGGCTGCGCTGTGCTCAATGTCACGAAGCATCTTGTCAGCGGTTTGCTCCATAGACTGGACGGTGAAGCCTGCCATCAGGTTGTGGTCAAAGATCGTAGCTCGGTGGCTGATGACCAATGCCTTGTCGGTCGCCTCGGTGAAGATCACAGAACCGGCCAGGACCTCGCCCTTCTCGACGGTCTGGTTATCCCAGTTCTTACGAGGGTCGAAGGTGACAGAGCGGTCGGCCATGGTGATGATTTGTTGCCCAGTGGCCTCAGAGCCAGCCGGACGGAACTCGCAAGGGGTTGCCTCCATGGCAGCCTCTCGCCACTCATCGCCGTTCAAGTAGTCCTCAGCGGCTTCCACGAGGGCCTCTACATAGACGGACACATCGGTGGCCGCTTGGGTCTCAGGTCGAACATCGGCGGTGTTGAATCGAATCGACCCAGTGTGCTCATCGGTGATGGCGGTGGTGTAGGTCGATGGCTTGGCGTACTGGAATGGTTGTTTCATGGGAATGGTTCTCCTGAATAGATGAATGAAGTGTGTGTGTCGAGGGAAGTGCTGTTACCAGCCACCGCTATTGCTACGACGAGCAGCCAGAATTTTCTGACCATGCTCAC
>NZ_CAMZMX010000110.1:0-1234 GCF_947311875.1 Pseudomonas sp. PARCl1 | reverse complement strand
TGAATCGCCCCTGGTTTTCTAGACACTCTCCAAGCTCAGGAAATAGCGTTTCTCATACTCTACTGGAGACAGCTGCATAGCACTGCTGTGTCGGCGTTTAGGGTTATAGAACATCTCGATGTAATCGAAAATATCACTTCGGGCTTCTTCACGGGTTGTGTAGATCTTTCGTCGGATTCGCTCTCGCTTCAAAAGCTGGAAAAAGCTCTCGGCTACGGCATTGTCGTGGCAGTTTCCCCGCCGGCTCATGCTGCTGATTACATTGTTGGCCTTCAAAAAGCTTTTCCAATCCGAGCTACTGAACTGACTGCCTTGATCTGAGTGAATCATAACTTGCTGCTGAGGCTTGCGTCGCCAAACAGCCATCAACATCGCGTCGATAGCCAGGTCGCTGCACATCCTTGGCTTCATTGACCAACCAATTACTTGGCGTGAGAACAGATCCAGCACTACCGCGAGGTAGAGCCACCCTTCATAGGTGCGGATGTAAGTGATATCTGTCACCCAGACCTTGTTCGGCTCACTTACCTTGAACTGCCGCGCGAGGTGGTTGGGCGAGGCCACTGTTGGTTTTCCACCATAGAACCCTGGACGCCGCCGATAGCCCGTTTGAGAACGCAGCCCCTCCGCCTGCATCAAGCGCCTGACTCGATTTCGGCCGCATTCCTCTCCCAGCTCACGCAGGTCATCGTGAATTTTGCGGTAGCCGTATACACCTCCGCTTTCCAGCCAAGCGTGTTTGATCAAGCCAAGCAGACGTTGATCTTCTTTTGCTCGGGCAGATTGAGGCTCGGCCAGCCAGGCGTAATAGCCGCTGGGGTGCACCTTGAGGGTTTGGCAAAGGCGCCGCACCGGGTAATCAGTCGAGTGCTTCTTGATGAAGGCGTACTTCAGCCGCACTCCTTGGCAAAGTACGCGGCGGCCTTTTTTAAGATGTCTCGCTCTTCCGTCACGCGCTTGAGTTCAGCGCGTAGCTTGCGCAGTTCGGCCTGCTGATCGTCGTCTTGCTGACGCTGCTCTTGGGGCTTGCTGTAGACCTTGATCCAGGCGTAAAGACTGTGCACGGACATGCCCAGGCGCTGGGCGACATCGGCGACAGGTTTGCCTTTCTCGGTCACTTGCTTGACCGCTTCGATCTTGAATTCTTCGGGGTAACGCTGACGACTCATGGCACCTCCTATTTGGGCCTCATTATGAGGCTTGGAGGTGTCTACGAAACCAGGGGCGATTCAAA
>NZ_CAMZMX010000109.1:0-1303 GCF_947311875.1 Pseudomonas sp. PARCl1 | reverse complement strand
ATCGCGAGCTGCGCTCGCTCCTTGTATGTTGTGACTGGCCTGGCGGGAGAAGTTATTCTCGTCAGGCTGAAGAAGCACTTCCGGGGAGGCCGATCGCTCCTGAAGGCAGGGTTTGCCCCTGACCTTGTACGTAGAGAGGCCCCCCGCCTCATTGCCCACCACGAAGAGTATCGAGAAGCCGACAAGTCGGACTTCGCATTACAAGGTTGCAGCGGCATGAAGTTCGAGGTCGGGGAACCGGAGGCCATTGTTACCTAATTCGCTTGGGAGAGGGAAGAATGAGTGTCTGGGTTGGCCTCGATATTGGCTCACGAACTTCGGTCGTTGGGGTGCGTAAAGATGGGCGCACTGCCGGTCAGTGGGATATCGCTCAAACCCCTGCCGGTCGCAAGGCTGCGGTGAAAAAGCTGCAGGCGCTCAAGCCTACGTCGATCGTGATGGAGGCGACCGGGATCTATTACCTGGACTTGGCCATTGAGCTGCACGCTGCCGACCTACCTGTTTCCGTGATCAACCCCAAGAGCTTCCACAACTTCGCCAAACTGATGCTGGTGAACAGCAAGACTGACGCAATAGATGCTCAGCTGCTGTCCGAGTACGGGGAGCGTATGACCCCGCGTTTGTGGACACCTCCAAGCACTGTACAGCTTGAACTCAGAGGCCTTGGCCGGCACATCAATCGTTTGGTGGGACACCGTATCAGGGCGAAGAACGAGCTGCATGCATTGCAGGCGACCGCCACGACTGCCTCGATGTTGATCGAGGATCAAGAAGAAGAGATTGCTTCACTAAGTAATCGAATCGAGCGCTTTCGTAAGGCAGGGCGCGAGTTAATCGCCCAGTGTCCAAGGCTAACTCGACAGTACGAGCAACTCCTCGCAGGCCCTGGGATTGGAGAGGTCTCGGCGCTGGCCGCCCTGGCTGAGCTGACCACGTTGCCCGAAACGCTCAAGTCCTCTCAGGTCGCTCGTCATGCTGGCCTTGATGTTCGACAGACACAGTCTGGAACAAGCATTGATAAACCTGGTCGGCTCGGCAAAAGCGGGAATGCCTATTTACGGGCAGCCATGTACATGCCTGCGCTGACGGCGGTGCGCTGCGATCCTTATGCGAAGGCCTTTTATGAGTCGCTGATCAGCAGGGGCAAGAAAAAAATGCAAGCGATCGCCGCTGTCATGCGCAAGTACCTGACAGGCATCTGGGCGTGCATGAGCGGAGATGAGCCATTTGATACGGCCAAGCTTTTCAGCTCTGAACACCTCAGAAAAGCTTGACCGCCAACAGAGTATCTACGTTTGTTTCG
>NZ_CAMZMX010000108.1:0-1342 GCF_947311875.1 Pseudomonas sp. PARCl1 | reverse complement strand
GCCGTTCATGCCTACCTGGAGGGTGGTGAAGGTTTCCGAAAAGTAGCCCAGCGACTTGCAGTGGACTTCAGCCTGCTGCGGCGCTGGGTCTCCAGCTTCCAGAAACATGGCCAGTTCAGTCTGCGTAAACCAGGCCAGCGGTACAGTGCGACCTACAAGCGCTCAGTCCTTGAGTACATGCACAAGCATCAGCTTTCCTTGCGCCAGACCGCCGCCCATTTTGGTCTTGGTCAGTCTTCGCAGATAGGCATTTGGGCGCGGCAGTACTACAGTGGAAGTCCGGCTTCGCCTGCTCCCAAGAGAAGAAAACCTGCTGCCATGTCGAAAAAGCCTTACCCCATCAAACCCACAACCTCTGATGACACCGATAAAAGCCGCGACCAGTTGCTGGCTGAGCTTGAATGGCTGCGCATGGAGAACGCTTACCTAAAAAAGCTGGAAGAGTTGAAGAAGCAGGAGCGAAGGCAGCCCAAAAAACCCTGATCGTGTCTGCGCTCAAGGACAGGTTTCCCTTGGCCGCTGTTCTGGAGTTGGCGGATCTGCCGCGCAGTACGTTCTATTACCAGCTTCAAGCGCAGGCCAAACCTGACAAGCATGCTGCTCTGAAGCAGATGATTCAGCGTGTCTATCACGAGGAAAAAGGGCTTTACGGTTACCGGCGCGTTGCGATCGTGATCCGCAATGGCGGGACCTTGGTTAACAAAAAAGTGGTGGAGCGTTTGATGATCGAGCTTGATCTTCGCTCACTCGTGCGGCCGAAAAAATATCGGTCGTACAAGGGAGTCGTCGGCACCATCGCGCCCAACCTGCTGGAGCGAAACTTTATCGCGCAGCGCCCGAATCAGAAGTGGGTGACCGATGTGACCGAGTTCAAAGTGGCTCAGGAAAAAGTCTACCTCTCCCCCGTGATGGACTTGTACAACGCCGAAATTGTGGCCTACGAAGTGGCCAGCAGGCCATGCCTTGGGCTGGTTACCAACATGCTGGGCAAGGCCTTCAAGCGCCTGGGAAACAAGCCGAAACTGGTACTCCACTCGGATCAAGGCTGGCACTACCAACACTCGCAGTACCGCCACAAGCTGGCCGAGCAAGGGGTGAAGCAGAGCATGTCACGTAAAGGAAACTGCTTGGATAATGCGGCTATGGAGAGCTTTTTTGGTACGCTTAAGTCCGAATTTTTCTACCCGCAGCGCTTCAAGAGCGTTGAAGAACTGAAAGCCGGTCTGGATGAGTACATCCACTACTACAACCATGACCGCATCAAGCTAAAGCTCAATGGCATGAGCCCTGTGAAATACAGGGCTCATGCTGCAGGGGCTGCTAGCTGAAACTGTCCAACTTA
>NZ_CAMZMX010000107.1:0-1398 GCF_947311875.1 Pseudomonas sp. PARCl1 | reverse complement strand
TTGCTGCCGTTCCAGCAGTGGTTCTTCGCCCAGCGCATGAGCGAGCCGCAGCACTGGAACCAGTCGCTGTTGCTGCGCGGCACCGAAACGGTGGATGCCGCCGCATTGGAGCAGGCGCTGCTGGCACTGTACGCCCAGCACGACGCCCTGCGCCTGCGCTTTGCCGACGGCAGCGCCGAGCACGGTCCGCTGCAACCGGCCCAGCCGTTGCTGTGGCGTGCCGCACTGCGCAGCGCCGAGGAAATCGAGGCGACCTGCGAAGAGGCCCAGCGTAGCCTGGACCTGGCCCAGGGCCCGCTGTTGCGTGCGGTGCTGATCGAGCTGGCCGACGGTGGCCAGCGCCTGCTGCTGGTGATCCACCACCTGGTGGTCGATGGCGTGTCCTGGCGCGTGCTGCTGGAAGACCTGCACGATGCCTACCGCCAGGCCCTGGCGGGCAGCACGCCGAAACTGCCGGCCAAGACCAGCGCCTTCAAGGCCTGGGGCGAACGCCTGCAGCAGCATGCCGCAAGCCTGGACAACGAGCTGGCCTACTGGCAAGGGCAACTGGCCGGTGCGCCGCAGGGCCTGCCCGAGGCCGAGCCGGGCGCCAGCCTGCAGAACCGTCACCGCCAGAGCGTGCAGGCACGCCTGGGTGCCGAGCTGACCCGGCGCTTGCTGCAACAGGCCCCGGCGGCCTACCGCACCCAGGTCAACGACCTGCTGCTGACTGCCTTGGCCCGGGTGGTGTGCCGCTGGAGCGGCGCCGATTCGGCGCTGGTGGAGCTGGAAGGGCATGGCCGCGAAGACCTGTTCGACGACATCGACCTGAGCCGTACGGTGGGCTGGTTCACCAGCGCCTACCCGGTGCGGCTGACCCCGGCCGCCGAGCTTGGCGCCTCGATCAAGCAGGTCAAGGAACAGCTGCGCGGCGTGCCGCACAAAGGCATCGGTTTCGGTGTTTTGCGCTACCTGGGCGACGAGGCTGCGCGCACGTGCCTGGCCGAGCTGCCGGTGCCGCGCATCACCTTCAACTACCTGGGCCAGCTCGATGGCCAGTTCGATGAGCGGGCGCTGTTCGTGCCGGCCGCCGAAAGCGCAGGTGAGGAGCAGAGCCCGCTGGCGCCGCTGGGCAACTGGCTGGTGCTCAATGGCCAGGTGTATGGCGGCGAGCTGAGCATGGCATTCAGCTTCAGCGGGCAGATGTTCGCCCGCGCGACCATCGAGCGGCTGGCGCGGGCCTACGAGGCGGAGCTGGCGGCGCTGGTCGAGCACTGCCAGGCACCGCAAGGGCTGACGCCGTCGGACTTCCCGCTGGCGGGCCTGAGCCAGGCGCAACTCGACGCACTGCCGGTGGCGGTGGCCGAAATCGAAGACATCTACCCACTGTCGCCGATGCAGCAGGGCATGCTGTTCCAT
>NZ_CAMZMX010000106.1:0-1422 GCF_947311875.1 Pseudomonas sp. PARCl1 | reverse complement strand
TGTGTGTCGAGGGAAGTGCTGTTACCAGCCACCGCTATTGCTACGACGAGCAGCCAGAATTTTCTGACCATGCTCACGAATGGCAGCGTTTCGGGCTTCCCGATCAGCCTTCGCTTGGGCGATCTCTCGGGGCGTATGCTCACGGCACCGCTCAGCATGGGCATTGGCCTCAGCCTGTTTACGGGCCTTCTCTTGGGTGTCCTCGTACTGATGCTGGCGGTACTCTCGGGCAACTACGGGAATCGCTTGGAGCGACAGACCGGCCTCATCGAACGCCTTAACGATCTCGAATTGCTGGCCCTTAACGGTCCCGCATTGGGCGACCAGCATGGGCAACATGATGTTCTCGACGTACTCACGGTTCAGGGTCTGGCCCGACACGGTGACTTCGTTCTTCAGGACTTTCGTGATGGTGATTTTCATGGTTTGGGTTCTCCTGTGAGGTGACCCATTCGCTCAGCCTTGGTGCCATAGACGCGCACGACAAGACGGCAAGGAGTGAGCCGCGTGGGCACCTTCCAAGGCTGACGGATGAGTTCTTGATTTGAGGTTTGGGTATTGGTGATGCTGGTCGATCAGGACATGGCGGGCCTAAAGGGCATCGGTATTGCGAAGGGTTCAACCGTGGCAACGGCTGTGCAGCAATGGCAGAGAGAAATTATTTTGTTGTTGGTCTTCCTGTCTTACCCATAGTGAGGGTTTTTAACGACAGTCTTGACGGACGCCTTTAAGTTGTGAGTGAGATTCCTTCAGGGCCACTTAATGGAATCCTCAAGTGAGTCGAGGCGATGGCTTGAAGACACAACCCTTGTTCAAGTAGTTGGTTCAAACGGTCGAGAGTCTTTTGGGGACACTTAGCGAGGACCCGTTGGGCCACACCGTCCATATCGAAGGTGACCTGTCCAGCCTTGTAGGTCCTGAAGTTGGAGCGATGGTCACTAAGAGCACGACGCAACTCGATGAGCTGGGTTCGAGCTGGTCGAGGGAATACAGTAGACAAGACTGACATATCTTGTTCGGTGAGGCGTGAGTTAGCTGGGCAGACAATGCTGGTCATGTTGGAAGGTCTCCTTTGAGATGGTCTTAAAGATGCCCTTTGAGATGAGGGGAGTTGTAATTAACAACCCCTCTCCCTCTGGGTCTGGTCGATGAGCTGGTCGATGCTTTGACCTGAAGATGGTCGTTGAGATTTTCTTTATATTATCCGGCGTTAAGTCGCTAAGGCCCGGAATAGAGCCTCTGCGCCTACCTCAGCCACAATCTCAGCCTTGATGTCTGGGTGTCTCTCGACATACGAAGCGATCCCATGGGCAGCGTGTCGGGCAGCCTTGGAGATTCGCTGGGCGGTTCTCAAGGAATACTCATTGGTCTTACAGGCGTCCGCTGTGATCTCCGAAAGGAACAACGCACCGATGACCGCTC
>NZ_CAMZMX010000105.1:0-1444 GCF_947311875.1 Pseudomonas sp. PARCl1 | reverse complement strand
TGGCCCGAAACAAACGTAGGAGCGAGCGAAGCTCGCGATTGCGCCGCGCGGGCGGCGCTCGCTCTAACAGGCGCTGCCATACCTTGTGGCAAACACCTGTCAGCCCCAAGGCGATCCCTGTGGGAGCTGGCTTGCCGGCAATGGGCTCCACCACCACGTCTTGACTGACCGGCATTCGGCGTAGCGCCTGGATTTTCTTCGGGCTGCTGGCCGGAGCGGGCTCACCCGCTCTCACCAGCAGCCGCAATTGCCTTACACGATGGCATTACCTACCCTAGTGGCCTTTCCCCAGTAATGAGACAGGGCCATGTCAGAATACGAAACCGCCGGTGAAGGCCGCTTGAGCAGCACCGAGATCCGTGTCCTCGGCGCGTTGATCGAAAAGCAGGCCACCAGCCCGGAGAGCTACCCGCTGACCCTCAACGCCCTGGTCCTGGCCTGCAACCAGAAGACCAGCCGAGAGCCCGTCATGAACCTTACACCAGGCCAGGTCGGCCAGGCCTTGCGCAACCTTGAAGCGCAGGGCATGACCCGCCTGCAGATGGGCAGCCGCGCCGATCGCTGGGAGCAGCGGGTGGACAAGGCCCTGGAGCTGGTACCGGCGCAACTGGTGCTGATGGGCCTGATGTTCCTGCGCGGCCCGCAGACCCTCAACGAACTGCTGACCCGCAGCAACCGCCTGCATGATTTCGACGACACCGAGCAGATCCAGCACCAGCTGGAGCGCCTGACCTCGCGCGACCTGGCCTTGCACCTGCCGCGCCAGGCGGGCCAGCGCGAGGACCGTTATACCCATGCGTTGGGCGACCCGGCGGAGATCGAGGCGATTCTTGCTGCACGTCAGCAGGAGGGCGGCCAGCGCAGCAGTGGCAGCAGCGTGTCGCAGGAGCGTATTGAAGCGCTTGAAGCCCGCATCGCAGCGCTGGAAGCGCGCCTGGCAGACCTGGAAGGCTAGGCGGTCACGGCTCGGGGTCGGGGAAGTTGCGGCAGCTTTTGCGCTCGGCCAGCTCCCGGTCGCTGGGGCGCTGGTCGACGAATACGGTGCGACCGTCGGCGTAGATTTCCAGGTAACCCCAATGCAGGTCCTGCTCCGTCTGACCGGGCTTGGGCGGGACTAGCCACCAGGGTTCGCGGCTGATCAGCGTCATGATACGGCTTCCTGAGGGTGTATGCCGTAAGCATAGACAGCCTGGATTTGATCCCTTGCGAGTGCTGGCATTTTCGCGGCTAGAGCCGCTCCTGCAAGTACGGCGGCAACTCCAAGCCAACGCAGACACCCTGTGGAAGCGGGCATGCCCGCGAACACCGGCAAAGCCGGTGCCAGATACCGCGTCGCCTGCTTCGCGGGCTTGCCCGCTCCCACAGGTTGAGGTGCGCCCCATTTGTTGGACAATCTTTGATTAGGCTGCTGCGGCCTGATTCCTGTATGCCACGGGACTCAGGC
>NZ_CAMZMX010000104.1:0-1457 GCF_947311875.1 Pseudomonas sp. PARCl1 | reverse complement strand
TGAACTGCGCCCCTGACGTTGGACAAAAATCCAACCTCAGGGGCGTTTCATATGAGCAAGTACACCAGACAGTTTAAGCTTTCCGCCATCCAGGCTTTTCTGCAACGTGGCATTGGCTACCGTTTCATAGCCGCACAGTTCCAGATGGATCCCTCCTTACTGCGCCGCTGGGTACAGGCCTACCGCATCCATGGCGAGGCCAGCCTGTCCAGACACGCGCAGACTTTCAGCCCTGAGTTCAAGCTCTCGGTGCTTGAGCGAAAATGGCGCGACAAGTTGTCGTTGCGCGAAACGGCGGCTGTTTTCAACCTGACGCATTCCAGCCAGATAGGCATATGGGAAGCGCAGTACTACAGTGGCGGTATCAAAGCTCTGATAGCAGGGAACAAGGGACCGCGAAACGTCATGATCAAACCATCCACCCCACCCGCCAGCACCTCGCCCAAGTCCGAGGAAGAACTCTCGTACGCCGAACTGCTGGCCAAGCTGCGTCACGCCGAGATGGAGATCGCCTACCTAAAAAAGTTAAAAGAACTGCGCGAGGAGAAGGCGAGACAGAAGAGGGCCGGGAAGAAAAAGTCCTGATCATCTCGGCCCTACGCACCCGCTTCCCGCTCGACGGCCTGCTCAAGCTGGCCGGACTGGCGCGCAGTACGTATTACTACCAGCGCAAGTTGATGGCCGCCGGTGACAAGCTGACTGCGCTCAAGGACCGTATCCGTGAGATTCAGCAGCGGCATAAAGGTCGCTACGGCTATCGGCGCATGACAGCAACATTGCACAGCGTCGGCCACGCAGTTAACAGTAAGGTCGTGCGGCGACTGATGGCCGAACTCGACCTCAAATGCACGGTGCGCGTGAAGAAGTACAAGTCCTATCGTGGCGAGCCCGGACGCATCGCTCCCAACAAGATGGAGCGCAAGTTTACGGCAGAGGAGCCAAACAGGAGGTGGGTAACGGACGTGACCGAATTCAAGGTGGCGGGTGAAAAGCTGTATCTCTCTCCGGTGCTGGACCTGTTCAATGGCGAGATCGTGGCGCACCAGATCGACACCTCGCCGCACTATCCATTGGTCGGTCAGATGCTCGAGCAGGCGTTGTCACGGCTACCGGAAGGGGCCAGGCCTATGCTGCACTCCGACCAGGGCTGGCAGTATCAGTACTACCGCTACCGGAATCGACTAGAGGAGATGGGACTGGAGCAGAGCATGTCACGCAAAGGCAATTGCCTGGACAATGCGCGAATGGAGAGTTTCTTCGGCACACTGAAGACCGAGATGTATCATGGTCAGCGTTTCGCCAGCATCGAGGATTTGAGCGCTGCAATCGATGAGTACATCGATTACTACAACCATGACCGAATCAAGATGGGGCTGGCCGGCCTGAGTCCCGTGGCATACAGGAATCAGGCCGCAGCAGCCTAATCAAAGATTGTCCAACAAATGGGGCGCACCTCA
>NZ_CAMZMX010000103.1:0-1502 GCF_947311875.1 Pseudomonas sp. PARCl1 | reverse complement strand
TGATGTCGTAGCTCACCAGCAGGTTCTTGGTCTGCTGGTAGTGGTCGAGCATCATCTTGTGGGTTTCACGCCCAACCCCGGACTTTTTGTAGCCACCGAACGCGGCATGCGCCGGGTACAGGTGGTAGCAATTGGTCCATACACGGCCAGCCTTGATCCCGCGGCCCATGCGGTAAGCGCGGTTGATGTCGCGGGTCCACACGCCGGCGCCCAGGCCGAACTCGGTGTCGTTGGCGATCGCCAGCGCTTCGGCTTCGTCCTTGAAGGTGGTGACGCTGACCACCGGGCCGAAGATTTCCTCCTGGAACACGCGCATGCGGTTGTTGCCCTTGAGCAGGGTCGGCTGGATGTAGTAACCGGTGGCCAGCGAGCCTTCGAGTTTTTCAACCTTGCCACCGGTCAGCAACTCGGCACCTTCCTGCTGGGCGATCTCAAGGTACGAGAGGATCTTCTCGAACTGCTGTTGCGAGGCCTGTGCGCCAACCATGGTGTCGGTGTCCAGAGGGTCGCCGCGCTTGATCTGCAGCACCTTCTTCATCACCACTTCCATGAACTGCGGGTAGATCGACTCCTGCACCAGCGCACGCGATGGGCAGGTGCACACTTCGCCCTGGTTGAAGAAAGCCAGCACCATGCCTTCGGCCGCTTTCTCGATGAAGCTCGGCTCGGCTTGCATGATGTCTTCGAAGTACACGTTCGGCGACTTGCCGCCCAGTTCCACGGTGGACGGGA
The DNA here is from genome assembly GCF_947311875.1 of Pseudomonas sp. PARCl1. Lineage (NCBI taxonomy): Bacteria > Pseudomonadati > Pseudomonadota > Gammaproteobacteria > Pseudomonadales > Pseudomonadaceae > Pseudomonas > Pseudomonas sp. PARCl1. The sequence goes on along the minus strand of NZ_CAMZMX010000103.1, from coordinate 770 downwards.
TGATGTTTTCGGCGGCGCATTTCATGATGTGCGAGCCAACCGGGGTAGAGCCGGTGAAGGCAATCTTGGCGATGCGCTTGCTGGTCGCCAGCGCTTCACCTGCTTCGCGGCCATAGCCCTGCACCACGTTGAGCACGCCTTTGGGCAGCAGGTCACCGATCACTTCCAGCAGCACGGTGATGCCCAGCGGGGTCTGTTCGGCCGGCTTGAGCACCACGCAGTTGCCAGCGGCCAGGGCCGGTGCAAGCTTCCAGGCGGCCATCAGGATCGGGAAGTTCCACGGGATGATCTGCCCGACCACGCCCAGCGGTTCGTGGATGTGGTAGGCCACGGTGCCTTCGTTGATTTCGGCGGCGCCACCTTCTTGTGCACGAATGCAGCCAGCGAAATAGCGGAAGTGATCGACCGCCAGCGGAATGTCGGCATTCAGGGTTTCGCGGATCGGTTTGCCGTTGTCCCAGGTTTCGGTAATGGCCAGCAGTTCGAGGTTCTGCTCGATGCGGTCGGCGATTTTCAACAGCACATTGGAGCGGTCCTGCACCGAGGTGCGGCCCCAGGCGTCGGCGGCAGCGTGGGCAGCGTCCAGTGCCTTGTCGATGTCTTCGGCAGTGGAGCGGGGGAATTCGGCAATCGGCTGGCCGTTCACCGGGGACGTGTTGGTGAAGTATTCACCCTTTACCGGAGGAACGAACTCACCACCGATGTAGTTACCGTAGCGGTTCTTGAAGGAAACCTTCGCGCCTTCGGTACCGGGATGTGCGTAACGCATG
>NZ_CAMZMX010000102.1:0-1607 GCF_947311875.1 Pseudomonas sp. PARCl1 | reverse complement strand
CTGGAAAACGAAGGTGTCGAGTATGTATTCGGCATTCCTGGTGAGGAAAACCTCGACCTGCTCGAATCCCTGCGCAAGTCGAAGATCAAACTGGTACTGACCCGTCACGAGCAGTCTGCAGGCTTCATGGCGGCTACCTACGGTCGCCTGACCGGCAAGACCGGCGTCAGCCTGTCGACCCTCGGCCCGGGTGCCACCAACCTGGTCACGGCCAGCGCCTATGCCTACCTGGGCGGCATGCCGATGATGATGATCACCGGCCAGAAGCCGATCAAGAAGTCCAAGCAGGGCCGCTTCCAGATCATCGACGTGTGCGGCATGATGGACCCCATCACCAAGTACACCCACCAGTTCGCTTCGGCCGACAACATCCCTTCGCGCATGCGTGAAGCCTTCCGCCTGGCTGAAGAAGAAAAGCCGGGTGCCGTGCACCTGGAACTGCCGGAAGACATCGCCGCCGAGCAGACCGACGCGCTGCCGATCCCGCGCAGCCTGCACCGCCGCCCGCTGGCCGAGCACGTGGCCATTGAAGCTGCGATTGAAAAGCTGCACAAAGCCCGCAGTCCGATTTTGGTTATCGGCGCCGGTGCCAACCGCAAGATGACCGCCAAGGTCCTCAAGCAACTGGTCGATAATACCGGTGTCCCATTCGTCACCACCCAGCTGGGTAAAGGTGTGGTCGACGAGCGCCACCCACGCTTCCTGGGTAACGCTGCGCTGTCGTCAGGCGATTTCGTGCACCGTGCGATCGAAGCGGCGGACCTCATCGTCAACATCGGCCACGATGTGATCGAGAAGCCGCCGTTCTTCATGGTGCGTGGCGGCACCGAAGTCATCCATATCAACTTCCGTTCCGCCGAAGTCGATGCCGTGTACTTCCCGCAGGTTGAAGTGATCGGCGACATCGCCAACGCCGTGTGGCAGATCGCTGAAGGCCTGGGCGACACTTCGCACTGGGACTTCACCCGCCTCATGGCGATTCGTGAAGCCAACGAAGCGCAGATCGCCGACGGCGCCGACGACGACCGCTTCCCGGTCTACCCACAGCGCCTGGTGGCCGACATTCGTCGCGTGCTGCCGTCCGAAGGCATCGTGGCCCTGGACAACGGCATCTACAAGATCTGGTTCGCCCGTAACTACAAGGCGCACAAGCCGAACACCGTGCTGCTGGACAACGCCCTGGCGACCATGGGCGCCGGCTTGCCATCGGCCATGGCTGCACACCTGGTCTACCCGGATCGCCCGGTGATTTCGGTGTGCGGTGACGGCGGCTTCATGATGAACAGCCAGGAGCTGGAAACCGCCGTGCGCCTGGGCATGCACATCACCGTGGTGATCCTGCGTGACGATGGCTACGGCATGATCCGCTGGAAGCAGGCCAACATGGGCTTCACCGATTTCGGCCTGGACTACGGCAACCCGGACTTCGTCAAGTATGCCGAAGCCTACGGCGCCAATGGCCACCGCGTGGAAAGCGCCGACGGCCTGCTGCCGCTGCTGGAGCACTGCATCAAGACCCCAGGCGTGCACGTGATCGACTGCCCGGTCGACTACAGCGAAAACGACCGCATCCTCAACAGCGAGCTGCGTGAGCGCGCGCTGGCGGT
>NZ_CAMZMX010000101.1:0-1684 GCF_947311875.1 Pseudomonas sp. PARCl1 | reverse complement strand
TCAGGCGCACCTCGCCGAAGGCCAGCGCCGGGGCATCCGGGGTGCGCTGCACCTGGGCCTCGATCAGTTGCTGGATGTTCTGCTGCAGCGGGTACTGTTCAGCGGTGGCGTTCCACGTGACCAGCGTGCGCTCGCGCTCGGCGGCCGCCAGCAACGGCAGTTCGGCCACCGGTTGGTGCGGTTGCTCGACAATGGCTTGCAGCAGGTTCAGCCAATGCTCACCCAGGCGCACGATGGTGGCGTGGTCGAACAGGTCAGTGGCGTAGATCAGCGAAGCGCTCAGCCCTTCAGCGGTCTCGCAGGTGTCCAGGCTCAGGTCGAACTGGGTGGTGTCGTTGTCCCAGGCCATGGCCTGGACCGCCAAGCCTGGCACGGCGCGTACCGGCGCAAGCGCGGCGGCCTGGTGGTTGAACATCACCTGGAACAACGGGCTGTGGCTGAGGCTGCGGGTGGGCGCCAGCGCATCCACCAGTTGCTCGAATGGCAGGTCCTGGTGCGCCTGGGCGCCCAACGCAGCCTGCCGCACCTGTTGCAGCAGCACGCCGAACGGCTGGCGTGGATCGATATCGGCCCGCAGTACCAGGGTGTTGACGAAGAAGCCGATCAGCCCTTCGGTCTCGACCCGGTTGCGGTTGGCCACCGGCACGCCGACGCGGATGTCGCGCTGCCCACTGTAGCGATGCAGCAAGGCCTGGAACGACGCCAGCAGCACCATGAACAGGGTCGCGCCCTGGCGGCGGGCCAATGCCTCGAGGCCGTCCTTCAACGCCGACGGCACGGCCAGGTCGAGCTGGGCCCCGCGATAGCTCTGCTCGGCAGGACGCGGGCGGTCCAGCGGCAAGGCCAGCACATCTTGCTCGCTGCCCAGTTGCCCGACCCAGTAGGCCAGTTGCCGCTCACGCTCGCCAGCCTCCATCCACTCACGCTGCCAACGGGCGTAGTCGGCATATTGCAGCGCCAGGGCAGGCAGTGGGGCGGCATCGCCTTCGCGGTAGCGGGTATAGCCATCGATCAGTTCGCCAACCATCAGCTGCATGGATGCGGCATCCGAGACGATATGGTGCTGAGTCAGCACCAGCACCTGGTCGTCGGCCGCCAGTTCCAGCAGACGGGCTCGCAGCAGCGGGCCGCGGGCCAGGTCGAACGGCTGGCGGATCTCCTCGGCGACACGCGCCCCAAGGGTAGCCTCGTCCGCCAGTCGTTCATGGGCGATGACCCGCGCAGCCGAGCGCTCGATCACCTGGACGATGCCCTGGTCGCTTTCGACGAAGCGGGTACGCAGGGTCTCATGACGCTCGACCAGCGCATCGAAGCTGTGTTGCAGCGCCGCGCGATCGAGGCTGCCGTTCAGGCGCAGGACCATGGGGATATGGTAGGCGCTGCTGTGTGGCTCCAGCTGCCAGAGGAACCATTGGCGTTGCTGGGCATAGGACACCGGCAGCGCCGCATCGCGCGGCGTCGGCCGGATGGCCGGGGCCCGCGCCGCCAACGACGGTGCTGGCAGGCTGGCGACGAAGCTCTGCAGGCTGGCATGCTCGAACAGCACCTTGAGCGGTGCGTCTATGCCTAGCGCGCGCAGGCGCGAGAACACCTGGGTAGCCAACAGCGAATGCCCGCCCAGTTCGAAGAAGTTGTCCGTCAGGCCGACCCGCTCAAGCCCGAGCACCTGCGCCCAGATCGCCGC
>NZ_CAMZMX010000099.1:0-1861 GCF_947311875.1 Pseudomonas sp. PARCl1 | reverse complement strand
AGATGAGTGCGGCTCCACTGTATCCCGTTCGTCCCGAGGTTGCGGCCACTACGCTGACCGACGAGGCCACTTACAAGGCCATGTACCAGCAATCGGTGATCAACCCGGACGGCTTCTGGCGCGAGCAGGCCCAGCGTATCGACTGGATCAAGCCGTTCACCAAGGTCAAGCAGACCTCGTTCGACGACCACCACGTCGATATCAAATGGTTCGCCGACGGCACTCTGAACGTTTCCTCCAACTGCCTGGACCGTCACCTGGAAGAGCGCGGTGACCAGCTGGCGATCATCTGGGAAGGTGACGACCCTTCCGAGCACCGCAACATTACCTACCGCGAACTGCACGAGCAGGTCTGCAAGTTTGCCAACGCCCTGCGTGGCCAGGACGTGCACCGTGGTGACGTGGTCACCATCTACATGCCGATGATCCCCGAAGCCGTGGTCGCCATGCTGGCCTGTGCACGCATCGGGGCGATCCATTCGGTGGTGTTCGGCGGCTTCTCGCCCGAAGCGCTGGCCGGCCGGATCATCGACTGCAAGTCCAAGGTGGTGATCACTGCCGACGAGGGCCTGCGCGGTGGTCGTCGTACCCCACTCAAGGCCAACGTCGACCTGGCGTTGACCAACCCTGAAACCAACAGCGTGCAGAAAATCATCGTGTGCAAGCGCACCGGTGGCGACATCGCCTGGCACCAGCACCGCGACATCTGGTACGAAGACCTGATGAAGGTTGCTTCCAGCCATTGCGCGCCGAAAGAAATGGGCGCCGAAGAGGCGCTGTTCATCCTGTACACCTCGGGTTCCACCGGCAAGCCAAAAGGGGTGCTGCACACCACGGGCGGTTACCTGGTATATGCCGCGCTGACCCATGAGCGCGTGTTCGACTACCGCCCCGGTGAGGTGTACTGGTGCACCGCGGACGTGGGCTGGGTCACTGGCCACAGCTATATCGTCTACGGCCCGCTGGCCAACGGCGCCACCACCTTGCTGTTCGAGGGCGTGCCGAACTACCCGGACATCACCCGGGTGTCGAAGATCATCGACAAGCACAAGGTCAACATCCTCTACACCGCACCAACCGCCATCCGCGCCATGATGGCCGAAGGGCAGGCCGCTGTAGCCGAGGCCGATGGCTCCAGCCTGCGCCTGCTGGGGTCGGTGGGCGAGCCGATCAACCCGGAAGCGTGGAGCTGGTACTACAAGGCCGTGGGCAAGGAACGCTGCCCGATCGTCGACACCTGGTGGCAGACCGAAACCGGCGGCATCCTGATCAGCCCGCTGCCGGGTGCCACCGGCCTGAAGCCAGGGTCTGCGACCCGGCCGTTCTTCGGCGTGGTGCCGGCACTGGTGGACAACCTGGGCAACCTGATCGACGGTGCGGCCGAGGGCAACCTGGTGATCCTCGATTCCTGGCCTGGCCAGTCGCGTTCGCTGTATGGCGACCACGACCGTTTCGTGGATACCTATTTCAAGACCTTCCGCGGCATGTACTTTACCGGCGACGGCGCGCGCCGGGACGAGGACGGTTACTACTGGATCACCGGGCGCGTGGATGACGTGCTCAACGTGTCGGGCCACCGCATGGGCACGGCCGAGATCGAGAGTGCCATGGTGGCGCACGCCAAGGTGGCCGAAGCTGCAGTGGTGGGTGTGCCGCACGACATCAAGGGGCAGGGCATTTACGTGTATGTCACCCTCAATGCGGGTGTCGAGGCCAGCGAGCAGTTGCGCCTGGAATTGAAGAACTGGGTGCGCAAGGAGATCGGCCCTATCGCTTCCCCGGATGTGATCCAGTGGGCGCCTGGGTTGCCCAAGACCCGCTCCGGCAAGATCATGCGCCGCATCCTGCGCAAGATTGCCAC
>NZ_CAMZMX010000098.1:0-2079 GCF_947311875.1 Pseudomonas sp. PARCl1 | reverse complement strand
ATAATTGGCCCGAAACAAACGTAGGAGCGAGCGCAGCTCGCGATGCGCCGCGCGGGCGGCGCTCGATCTCACAGGCGCTGCATATCTTGTGACAAACACCTGTCAGCCCTGATGCAATCCCTGTGGGAGCCGGCTTGCCGGCGATAGGGCCGGTCCAGGCCATACACAACCAGATGAAAAACAAAAGCACCCAACGGCCAGATGGCGCGATTGGGCATGCCATTCGCGACATCTGGCGCCAAGGGAAATGCCCTGTCGTGATCGAACAGTTCCGGGGCGTTCTCGTGTAAATTCCCACCGCCTTGCGGGGCTTAAATGAAGCCCGAACCGCACTGACACCTTGCGCTGTGACGCGTGCCAAAGATCAACAACAGCATGCGAGCATTGTGTCGACCTACCCAACTCAAAGGAGCTATTTTCGCCTACGCCTGCCCGTCCAACCTTGTGTTAGCAAAAAGAGAACAACATCAATGAACACCGTGGGATCTGATGGCAACCTTGCACAAGGTTTCAAGCCACGACACGTAACGATGCTGTCTATCGCCGGCATCATCGGCGCCGGACTTTTCGTCGGCTCTGGCCACGCCATTGCGGCAGCTGGGCCAGCCACCATAATTTCCTATTTCGTAGCCGGAACCCTGGTGGTTCTGGTCATGCGCATGCTCGGCGAAATGGCCGTGGCGCACCCTGACACCGGATCGTTTTCCACCTACGCCGACCAGGCCATCGGCCGCTGGGCCGGCTACACCATCGGCTGGTTGTACTGGTGGTTCTGGGTACTGGTCATTCCGATCGAGGCACTGGCCGCCGGGCATGTGCTGAACGCCTGGTTCCCCCAGGTGGACAGCTGGATCTTCGCCTTGGCCTCGGTGCTGTTGCTGGCCGGCACCAACCTGTTCAGCGTGGCCAAGTACGGCGAGTTCGAGTTCTGGTTCGCCATCCTCAAGGTCACGGCCATTCTCGGTTTCATCGGCCTGGGCTTTGCCGCGCTGATGGGCTGGCTGCCCAACCGCGAAGTCAGCGGCCTGAGCGGGCTGATGGCTGACTACGGCGGTTTTGCGCCCAATGGCTGGTCGGCTGTGGTCGGGGCGTTCATTACCGTGATGTTCAGCTTCATCGGCACCGAAGCCGTGACCATTGCGGCTTCCGAGTCCAGCGACCCGTCGCGCAACATCGCCAAGGCTACCCGCTCGGTGATCTGGCGCATCAGTACCTTCTATATCCTCTCGATCTTCGTGATCATCTCGGTGGTGCCGTGGAACGATCCGCAGCTGGCGGTGGTGGGCTCGTATCAACGTGCGCTGGAGATCATGAACATCCCCAGCGCGGCATTGATGGTCGACCTGGTGGTGCTGGTGGCGGTAACCAGTTGCATGAATTCGTCGATCTACATCGCATCGCGGATGATGTACTCGCTGGCCAAGCGCGGTGACGCCCCGGCCTTCCTCAACAAGACCTCCAAGGTTGGCGTGCCGCGTGCGGCGGTGTTTGGCAGCACCCTGATCGGGGCCGCCATCGCCATCCTCAACTACTTCGCGCCCAAGGGTGTGTTCGAGTTCCTGCTGGCCAGCTCTGGCGCCATTGCCTTGCTGGTGTACATGGTCATTGCCATCTCGCAGCTGCGCATGCGCCGCCGCCTGGAGCGGGAGAACACCGAGCTGAAGTTCCGCATGTGGCTGTTCCCGTACCTGACCTGGGCGGTGATCATTTTCATTGGCGGGGCGCTGGCGGTCATGATGTACACGCCTGAGCACCGCGCGGAGGTGAGCTCCACATTGGGGCTGGCGATTGTGATCTCCTTCCTGGGCATCGTGACTTCGCGGGGCCATGCGCAACCGGTGGGGGCGCGGTCGATGGGGTGAGTGGGTTCACCCGGGGTCAAGGCAGAAGGCACCTATGGATAGGTAAAGCCTGTCAGTTAAGCGTTACTGGGGCTGCTTTGCAGCCCTTCGCGGGCACGCCCGCTCCCACACGTTCGGCGCTGAACTCAAGAAATGCGCGATCCCTGTGGGAGCGGGCGTGCCCGCGAAGAAGCTAGCTCAGGACTCAAGCCATGTCGCTGACCGCAAACTCTTCGGC
>NZ_CAMZMX010000097.1:0-2081 GCF_947311875.1 Pseudomonas sp. PARCl1 | reverse complement strand
GTGATCTTGCCACCTTCGGCCACAGTGGTGTTATCCACAGTGAGCTGAGCAGTAACCGGGCTCTGCGTATCGGTCACAGCTACGGACGCAGGCTGGCCGATCTGCAGGTTTTCCAGCTGCTCACCGACCACTTCGGCCTTGGTGATGCTGACAGTGATCTTACCTTCGTCCTTGAACACGTCATCGCCCTGCGCCGGTGCGGCATAGGACTTGGTGGTTTCACCTGCCGCGAAGGTCAGGGTGGCACCAGTGCTCAGGGTCACGGTGAACGGCTTGTCCAAAGCCTTATTCAGGGTGACGGTGAAGGTTGGCTCAGTGGCTTCGTTGACCGAGACTTGATCGGCCACGATGCTGACTTTGACCAAGTCACCTTCGTTGTTGCCGCCTGGGTTACCAGGGGTGCCTGGCTCATCGGTGACTACTGTGCTGACGGTATCTTTGCCCAGGTTCAGTTGTTCGAACTGATCGGCGCCAGCGCCTTCGACCTTGGTCAGGCCTTGGGTGATGGTGACTGGATCATTGACGTAGACGTTGTCTGGTGCAGTAACGGTAACCGAACCGGTGGCCTCACCTGCTTTAACGGTCACAGTGGTGCCGTCTGTCAGCGTGAAGGTCAGACCCTTGTGGTTGGTTACTGGCAGGCTCGGATCAGCGCTGACCAGAGTCACGGTGTAGGTAATCTTGCCGCCTTCAGCGACGGTAGTGTTATCCACAGTGAGCTGGGCAGTAACCGGGCTCTGCGTATCGGTGACCGCAACGGTAGCAGGCTGGCCGATCTGCAGATTTTCCAGCTGCTCGCCGACCACTTCCGCCTTGGTGATGCTGACGGTGATTTTGCCTTCGTCCTTGAACACGTCATCGCCCTGCGCCGGAGCGGCATAGGACTTGGTGGTCTCGCCTGCTGCGAAGGTCAGGGTCGCACCCGTGCTCAAGGTCACGGTGAACGGCTTGTCGAGCGCCTTGTTCAGGGTAACGGTGAAGGTCGGCGCAGTAGCCTCATTCACAGACAGCTGATCGGCAGCGATGCTGACCTTGACCAAGTCGCCTTGGCCAGACGGCTCGTCAGTAACCTGAGTTTGTACCTCGGTCTTGTCCAGAGTCAGTTGCTCGAACTTCCACGCATCCTGGCCGCTGACCGAATCAATGGCGTTGACTACTGGTGCGTTGGTGCCGACGTAGACGTTGTCCGGTGCGATAACAGTGGCCGAACCGGTGGTGCTGTTGGCCGCCACGACAATGTTGGTGCCGTCGGTCAGCTTGAAGAACAGCTCCGCGTGGTTGTTGATCGGCAGACCATCTTTGTTGGTCAGCGTGATGGTGTAGGTAATCTCGCCGCCTTCGGTCACCGATGGGGTAGCGGTCAGTTTGGCGACCACTTCATCGATGGTGTCGGTGACTTTTACCGAAGCGTCGCCGCCCAGTTGCAGGTTCTCGAACGCTGCACCGGTAGCGTCGGCTGCCGACTTGATGCCCAAGGTGATTTCGCCGGCGTCTTGGTAGACGTCATCGCCCTGTGCGTCGTGAGTGTACGGCTCGCTCGAAGTTTGACCGGCCTTGATTGTCACGACTGCGTTATTGCTCAGGGTCACAGTCAGGTCATGCGCCAGCACCGTGTTTATGTGCACGGTAAAGGTCGGTTTGACGTTCTCGGCGACCGAAACCTGGTCAGCTGTGATGGTGACCTTGACGATGTCGCCTTCGTTGCCCGGGGTGCCAGGCTCGTCGGTGACTTGGGTGCTGACCTCAGCCTTGTCCAGGGTCAGCTGCTCGAACTTCCACGCGTCTTGGCCGCTGACCGAGTCAATGGCGTTGACCACTGGCGCATTGGTGCCGACGTAGACGTTGTCCGGCGCGATAACCGTGGCCGAACCGGTGGTGCTGTTGGCCGCCACAACGATATTGGTACCGTCGCTCAGCTTGAAGTACAGCTCCGCGTGGTTGTTGATCGGCAGGCCATCTTTGTTGGTAAGCGTGATGGTGTAGGTAATCTCGCCGCCTTCGGTTACCGATGGGGTAGCGGTCAGTTTGGCGACCACTTCATCGATGGTGTCGGTGACTTTTACCGAGGCGTCGCCGCCCAG
>NZ_CAMZMX010000096.1:0-2383 GCF_947311875.1 Pseudomonas sp. PARCl1 | reverse complement strand
GTAAGCGTCCGGCGAACTCACCTTCCGAACTCCAGCATTAAGGGCGATGGTGTCCGCGTATTTTTAAGCGGACGCGATCACCCTTATCGCCAGGATTTCCATGCGCCAACGAAGCTCTTATCCGAAACCATTCAAAGCCCAGGTTGTTCAGGAATGCCTGCAACCTGGCGCAACCGTGTCCAGTGTCGCCATCAGTCACGGCATCAACGCCAACGTCATCCGCAAATGGCTGCCGCTCTATCGAGACCCGCCCGCAGCAACCTCTTTGCCAGCATTTGTCCCGCTAAAAGCCGCACCTAAACGGCCAGCCGAAGCCTCAGTGATCATCGAGTTGCCCATGACTGGGCAAGTGATCACGGTGAAATGGCCAGCCTCGGATCCTGAGGGTTGCGCGCAATTTATCCGGGCTGTCACTCAATGATCCGCATCGATGCGATCTGGCTGGCCACCGAGCCGATGGACATGCGCGCCGGCACCGAAACGGCATTGGCCCGGGTGGTCGCGGTGTTCGGTGCGGCGAAGCCGCACTGCGCTTACCTGTTCGCCAATCGCCGGGCTAACCGAATGAAAGTGCTGGTGCACGACGGCGTGGGAGTCTGGCTTGCTGCGCGGCGACTGAATCAAGGCAAGTTTCACTGGCCCGGCATTCGCCATGGATGCGAGGTTGAACTCGACAGCGAACAACTTCAGGCCTTGGTGCTGGGCCTGCCGTGGCAGCGTGTCGGTGCAGGCGGTGTGATCAGCATGCTGTAAACGCCGGCCATTTGGCCGGTCTACTTGTCGTCGTTCTGTGCCTGCTCTGGCACAATCGGCGGCATGACTTTTTCGCCCAACCTCGACCAGATGACCCCGGAACAGCTTCGTGCCTTGGCGGCACGGGCGTTGCAGTTGCAGTCCCAGGTCGAGGCGATGAGCAAGAAGATCCAGAACGATGGAACTCTCATCGAACAGTTCAAGTTCGAAATCGCCCTGCTCAAACGCCACAAGTTTGCCAAGCGCAGCGAGCAAATCAGCCCGGCGCAAGGCAGCTTGCTGGATGACCTGCTCGATACAGACCTTGAAGCGATTGAGGCCGAGCTGAAACAGCTTCTTCCCACTTCGTCACAGTCTGAGCCACGGCAATCGCCCAAACGTGCACCATTGCCGCCGCAGTTTCCACGCACGGTGATTCGTCACGAACCCGAAAACACCCAGTGCGCCTGTGGCTGCCAACTTCAACGCATCGGCGAAGACGTCAGCGAGAAGCTGGATTACACACCGGGCGTGTTTACCGTCGAGCAACATGTGCGTGGCAAATGGGCCTGCCGTCAGTGCGAAACACTGATCCAGGCGCCAGTGCCGGCGCAGGTGATCGACAAAGGCATCCCGACCGCAGGCTTGCTGGCCCACGTCATGGTGGCCAAGTTTGCCGATCATTTGCCGCTGTACCGGCAGGAGAAAATCTTTGGCCGCGCCGGGTTGGAAATTGCTCGCTCGACCTTGGCTCAGTGGGTCGGACAAACCGGTGTGCGGCTCCAGCCGCTGGTCGATGCACTGCGTGAAGCCGTGCTGAACCAAGGCGTGATTCACGCTGATGAAACACCGGTGCAAATGCTTGCGCCGGGCGAGAAGAAAACCCACCGAGCCTATGTCTGGGCCTATAGCACGACGCCGTTTTCGGCGCTCAATGCTGTGGTTTACGATTTCAGCCCAAGCCGTGCTGGCGAACACGCACGTAACTTCCTGGGCAACTGGAACGGCAAGTTGGTCTGCGATGACTTCGCGGGCTACAAAGCTGGTTTTGACCAAGGCATTACTGAAATCGGCTGCATGGCTCATGCTCGCCGCAAGTTCTTCGACCTGCATGTCGCGAACAAAAGTCAGCTGGCCGAACAGGCGCTGCACTCGATTGGCGGTTTGTACGAGGTTGAACGCCAGGCTCGGGATATGAGCAACGAAGACCGTTGGCGAATACGTCAGGAAATGGCGGTACCGATCAGCAAAACACTGCATGACTGGATGTTGGCCCAGCGCGATCTGGTGCCGAACGGATCAGCCACGGCCAAAGCCCTCGATTACAGCCTGAAACGCTGGGTAGCGCTGACGCGCTACCTGGACGATGGGGCTGTGCCTATCGACAACAATCAGGTGGAGAACCAGATACGGCCATGGGCGCTCGGACGCTCGAACTGGTTGTTTGCCGGGTCGCTGCGCAGTGGCAAACGGGCCGCGGCGATCATGAGCCTGATCCAGTCGGCGCGCATGAATGGGCATGATCCGTATGCCTATCTCAAGGATGTGTTGACGCGGTTGCCGACACAGCGGGCCAGTGAGATCGGGCAATTGCTGCCGCATCAGTGGGTGCCGGCCTGACTTACGCAAGGTGAGTTGGGCGGACGCTTAC
>NZ_CAMZMX010000095.1:0-2478 GCF_947311875.1 Pseudomonas sp. PARCl1 | reverse complement strand
GCTCGACGATGCCTTGCAACAGGTTGATGAAGTGGGTCGACAGCCGCTCGATGGTCGAGCGCTCGAACAGGTCGGTGGCATAGATGAACGACGCCTCCAATCCCTCTGGCGATTCGCGGGTCTCCAGGGTCAGGTCCAGTTGGGCCACTTCGGTGACACTGTCCACGCCTTCGATCTGCAGGTCGCCCAGGCGCGCACTGGTCGTCCCGCCACGGCCGGCCGCTTGGTGGTTGAACATCACCTGAAACAGCGGGTTGAGCCCCAGGGTGCGCTCCGGCGCCAGGGCCTCGACCAGTTGCTCGAACGGCAGCTCCTGATAGGCCTGGGCATCCAACGCGTGCTGGCGCACCTGGCGCAACAATTCGACGAAGGGCTGCTCGCCGGCGACCTGGGCACGAATCACCTGAGTGTTGACGAAGTAACCGATCAGCCCTTCGGTCTCGACCCGGTTGCGGTTGGCGCTGGGCACCCCGATGCGAATATCGTGCTGGCCGCTGTAGCGGTGCAACAATGCGTGCAATGCCGCCAGCAGCAACATGAACAAGGTGCCACCCTCGGCCCGGGCCAAGGCGTGCAAGGCATGACTCAAGGCCGCCGGCAGTTGCAGGTTGCAGCGCGCGCCACGGTGGCTGGGCTGCGCCGGCCGCGCGTGATCCAGCGGCAGTTCCAGCACCGGTTGCTGCGCGCCCAGGCGCTCGGTCCAGTAGGCCAGCTGGCGATCACGCTCGCCCGCCTCCATCCAGTGGCGCTGCCACAGGGCATAGTCGGCGTACTGGATCGGCAGCGGCGCCAGCGTCGGCGCCTGGCCGAGGCTCAAGCCGGCATACAGGGCGATCAGCTCGCCGACCATCACCTGCATCGACACGCCATCGGAAACGATATGGTGCTGAGTCAGTACCAGCACATGGTCGTCGGGCGCCAGCTCCAGCAGGCGGACCCGCAGCAGCGGCCCCGCCTCGAGGTCGAACGGGTGACGGGTTTCCTCGGCCACCCGGGCCTCCAGTTGTGCCAGGTCCAGCGGCCCGACTACCTCATGGGCGATAGCCAACCCGGCCCCGGGGTCGATCACCTGCAATGGGCGCGTCTGGTCGAAGACAAAGCGGGTGCGCAGCGTCTGATGCCGTTCCACCAACCGCTCGAAGGCACCTTGCAGCGCTTGGCGATCCAGCCGGCCGCGCAGCCGCAGGGCCATGGGGATGTGATAGGCACTGCTGTGCGGCTCCAGTTGCCAGAGGAACCACTGGCGCTCCTGGGCGAAGGACAGCGGCAGTTGCTCGAAGGCCGACTGCACCTCGGGGATCGGCAGGTTGGCCGGGGACACGCCCTCGGCCAGCATCTTCTCCAGGTACAGCGCACGCTTGTCCAGGGGCAAGGTGATGAAGCGGCGAGCGATCCGCGCGGCAACGGTACTGTCCATCACAGCCCCTCCATGTCGTCGAGCAGGCCTTCCAGACGGCTCAGGGTCGCATCCTGCACCTGTGCGCCGGTGGCTTGCAGTTGCGCCACCAGTGCACCGAGCACCGGGTATTGGAACAGCAGCTGCGGGACCAGTGTCAGCCCCAGTTCGAGTTGAATACGCGACACGATATTGATCACCAGCAGGGAATGCCCGCCCAGTTCGAAGAAGTTGTCCGTCAGGCCGACCCGCTCAAGCCCGAGCACCTGCGCCCAGATCGCCGCGACCTGTTGTTCCAGTTCACTCTGCGGCGCCACGTAGGCACGCTGCGACTGCGCGGCATCCACGGCAGGCAAGGCCTTGCGGTCGAGCTTGCCATTGGGCGACAGCGGCAGGCCGTCCAGTACCAGCCACTGGTTCGGCACCATGTAGTCCGGCAGGCCACGGCGCAGGTGCTCGGCCAGTTGTGCCTGCCAATCGGCGGCCTCGCCGGCCAGCACCACATAACCGACCAGCTGCTTGCCGTCCGGCACCGTCACCACGGCTTCACGCACCAGGTCGTGCTCCAGCAGACGCGCCTCGATCTCACCCAGCTCGATGCGCAGGCCACGCAGCTTGACCTGGTGGTCGATACGCCCGGCGTACTCGATCACCCCGTCCGCGCGGTAGCGCGCCAGGTCGCCGGTGCGGTACATGCGCTCGCCATTGCCGTATGGGCTCACGGCGAAACGCTCGGCGGTCAGCCCTGGGCGGCGGTGGTAACCGCGCGCCAGGCCTGCGCCGGCCAGGTACAGTTCGCCCAGCACGCCCACCGGCACCGGTTGCAGCTCGGCATCGAGGATGTAGCAGGCCAGGTTGGCGATCGGCGCGCCGATCGGCACGCTGTCCCGCCCTTCCTCGCGGCAGGTCCAGTGGGTCACGTCGATGGCCGCCTCGGTCGGGCCATACAGGTTGTACAGGCCCGCCTTCGGCAGCTTGGCGAACACCTGCTGCTGGGCATCGGCTGGCAGCGCTTCGCCACTGCAGACGATGCGCGCAAGGCTCGTGCAGCGCGGCACGCCGCTGTCTTGCAGGAACGCCTG
>NZ_CAMZMX010000094.1:0-2988 GCF_947311875.1 Pseudomonas sp. PARCl1 | reverse complement strand
TGCCCTACTGAAAAGCGGAGACGAGTATCGGTCAAAAGCCGCTTAAAAAACTTCCCTAAAACCATAGAATCTCCCACAGGTATTGCACAGGTTTCAAAATCCTGTGCGTCACCTGTAGGAGCGGGCGAGCCCGCGAACAGGCCTTCACAAGCTGGTCTGGCCCTCCAGCCAGTCCAGCAACTCCAGCAACCCCGCGGGCAGGTTCCTGGCCTGGCTCACCAGGTAGTAGCCCTTACCGGTCCGCACCTTCAGCGCAAACGGCATGCAAAGCCGCCCGCTACGCAAGTCATCGCCAATCAGCGACCAATCACCGATAGCCACGCCTGTCCCCTGCGACGCCATGGCCATGGCCATGTCCAGCGTTTCGAAGTGCTGCTTCGGCCCCTGCGCAGCCAGCGTTACCCCAGCCGCCTGCAGCCATAACCGCCAATCATGCTCATCCCGCGAGGGGTGCAGCAACATGTGCCGCGCCAGGTCTTCAACCTGCTGCAAGGGCAGCGGCCCCTCACGCAAAGACGGTGCGCACACCGGCGTCAGTTGCTCATCGAACAGCTTGCGCACCTGCAGCCCGTGGTTCGGTGCCTCGCCATAGACCACCGCGGCATCAAAGCCCTCGCGGCGCAAATCCACGCCATGCTGAACGGTCGTGGTCAGTTCCACCGGTACATCCGGGCGCAGTGCCTGCCACTCCATCAAGCGCGGCAGCAGCCAGCGCATCACGCACGTGGGGGCCTTCAACTGCAGGGTCGTGCTGTGCTCTCCCACCTCACGCACCCCTTGTTCGATCAGCGCAAACACCTGTTGCACCCGTGGCAGCCAGTCCTGGCCTTCACGGGTCAGGCTCAAACCGCGGGCCTGGCGCTGGAACAGGGCATAACCCAAGTGCTGCTCCAGGGCGGCGATCTGCCGGCTGACGGCGCCCTGGGTGATGTGCAACTGCTGCCCGGCGCGGGTGAAATTGCAGCACTGGGCGGTGATCAGGAAGGTATGCAAGGCGGGTAAGGGCGGGAGGCGTTTCATCGCAATAAGCCATGACTTCAGGACATGGCTAGTATGTGTTTTTTTGCATTGTGGCGATAGCCGTGGCTTGGGTCCAATAAGCGCATAACCCAACAAGATTGATGGTGAACCCCATGGCAACCTGCGGCGAAGTGCTGGTCAAACTCCTTGAAGGCTATGGCGTGGACCATGTCTTCGGCATCCCCGGCGTGCATACGGTGGAGCTGTACCGAGGCCTGGCGGGCTCGTCCATTCGCCATATCACCCCGCGCCACGAGCAGGGCGCCGGGTTCATGGCTGACGGCTATGCGCGCACCCGTGGCAAACCCGGGGTGTGCTTCATCATTACCGGCCCGGGCATGACCAACATCGCCACCGCCATGGGCCAGGCCTATGCCGATTCGATTCCGATGCTGGTGATCTCCAGCGTGCAGTCGCGTGACCAGTTGGGCGGTGGCCGTGGCAAGCTGCACGAGTTGCCTGACCAGGCGGCGCTGGTGGCGGGTGTCGCGGCGTTTTCGCACACCCTGATGAATGCAGCCGACCTGCCACAGGTATTGGCGCGGGCCTTCGCGGTATTCGACAGCGCCCGGCCGCGCCCGGTGCATATCGAAATACCGCTGGATGTGCTGGTTCAGCCCGCCGACCAACTGTTGCCGGGCCGCCCGGTACGGGGTAACCGGGCAGGGGCTGCACCGCTGGCCGTGGCGCAGATGGCTGAACGCCTGGCCAGCGCGCGGCGGCCATTGATCCTGGCCGGTGGGGGTGCCTTGGCAGCAGGTGCTGCGTTGGCCCGCCTGGCCGAGCACCTGCAGGCACCGGTAGCCCTGACCATCAATGCCAAGGGCTTGCTGCCATCCAGCCACCCGCTGCAGATTGGCTCGACCCAGTCGCTACCGGCTACGCGGGCGCTGGTGGCCGAGGCCGACGTAGTGCTGGCGATCGGTACCGAACTGGCCGAAACCGATTATGACGTGACCTTCAAAGGCGGTTTCGACATCCCGGGGAGCCTGCTGCGCATCGACATCGACCCGGACCAGACCGTGCGCAACTACCTGCCGGAACTGGCACTGGTGGCCGATGCCGAACTGGCTGCCGAAGCGCTGCTGGCGGCCTTGCAGGCGCAGCCGCAGGGGATACACGACCGCAACTGGGGGCGGGCTCGCGTGACCAGGCTGCGGGAAGCCTTGGCAACCGGCTGGGACCAGCCGACCCTGAGCCAGACACGCTTGTTGACGGCCATCGTGCAGCGCCTGCCCGGTGTTGTGCTGGTGGGCGATTCTACCCAGCCGGTCTACACCGGTAACCTGACTTTGGACATGGACCAGCCGCGCCGCTGGTTCAACGCCTCGACGGGGTACGGCACCCTGGGCTATGCCTTGCCGGCGGCCATGGGTGCCTGGTTGGGCAGTGCCGAGCACGCTGCTGAGCGGGCGCCAGTGGTGTGCCTGATTGGCGATGGCGGCCTGCAGTTCACGCTGCCGGAGTTGGCCAGTGCCGTGGAGGCGCAGGTGCCGTTGATCGTGCTGCTGTGGAATAACCAAGGCTACGAAGAGATCAAGAAGTACATGCTCAACCGGGCGATCGAGCCGGTCGGGGTGGATATCCATACCCCAGACTTCATCGGCGTGGCGCGGGCGTTGGGGGCCGCAGCGCAGAGCGTGGCGGATGTGGCGCAATTGCAGGCGGCGCTGGGGCAGGCGATGGAGCGCAAGGGGCCGACATTGATCCAGGTAGACCAGCACCAGTGGCAGGGCACGGTTGTCGGTTGAACCTTGAGTCTTGGGTTGCTGGTGCCGGCCCTATCGCTGGCAAGCCAGCTCCCACAGGGATCGCCTTAGGGCTGACAGGTGTTTGTCAGAAGATATGCAGCGCCTGTGAGATCGAGCGCCGCCCGCGCGGCGCATCGCGAGCTGCGCTCGCTCCTACGTTTGTTTCGGGCCAGTAACGCCTGTGACAGGCGCGCGCGGCCGTCTTGTTTGTACGGCG
>NZ_CAMZMX010000093.1:0-3631 GCF_947311875.1 Pseudomonas sp. PARCl1 | reverse complement strand
AACCTGCGGCTGGATCACCTCCTTAATCGACGACATCAGCCTACTGATGAGCTCCCACACGAATTGCTTGATTCATTGTAAAAGACGATGCTGTAACGCAACCCTGTTATAGGTCTGTAGCTCAGTTGGTTAGAGCGCACCCCTGATAAGGGTGAGGTCGGCAGTTCAAATCTGCCCAGACCTACCATTACATGGTTCAGCCGTAGAATACGGGGCCATAGCTCAGCTGGGAGAGCGCCTGCCTTGCACGCAGGAGGTCAGCGGTTCGATCCCGCTTGGCTCCACCACTTTCTGCGGTAGATGTTGCTCCTGCTCAGAAATTAGAAATGAACATTCGTCGATGAATGTTGATTTCTGACTTTTGTCAGATCGTTCTTTAAAAATTCGGATATGTGATAGATATAGACTGACACGCACTTTCACTGGTGTGTGATCAGGCTAAGGTAAAATTTGTGAGTTCTGCTCTTAATTGAGCGAAATGCGAATTTTCGGCGAATGTCGTCTTCACAGTATAACCAGATTGCTTGGGGTTATATGGTCAAGTGAAGAAGCGCATACGGTGGATGCCTTGGCAGTCAGAGGCGATGAAAGACGTGGTAGCCTGCGATAAGCTTTGGGGAGTCGGCAAACAGACTTTGATCCAGAGATCTCTGAATGGGGGAACCCACTCAGCATAAGCTGAGTATCTTGTACTGAATACATAGGTGCAAGAGGCAAACCAGGGGAACTGAAACATCTAAGTACCCTGAGGAAAAGAAATCAACCGAGATTCCCTTAGTAGTGGCGAGCGAACGGGGACCAGCCCTTAAGTTGATTTGAGATTAGTGGAACGCTCTGGAAAGTGCGGCCATAGTGGGTGATAGCCCCGTACACGAAAATCTCTTATCAATGAAATCGAGTAGGACGGAGCACGAGAAACTTTGTCTGAATATGGGGGGACCATCCTCCAAGGCTAAATACTACTGACTGACCGATAGTGAACCAGTACCGTGAGGGAAAGGCGAAAAGAACCCCGGAGAGGGGAGTGAAATAGAACCTGAAACCGTATGCGTACAAGCAGTGGGAGCCTACTTTGTTAGGTGACTGCGTACCTTTTGTATAATGGGTCAGCGACTTATATTCAGTGGCGAGCTTAACCGAATAGGGGAGGCGTAGCGAAAGCGAGTCTTAATAGGGCGTTTAGTCGCTGGGTATAGACCCGAAACCGGGCGATCTATCCATGGGCAGGTTGAAGGTTAGGTAACACTGACTGGAGGACCGAACCGACTACCGTTGAAAAGTTAGCGGATGACCTGTGGATCGGAGTGAAAGGCTAATCAAGCTCGGAGATAGCTGGTTCTCCTCGAAAGCTATTTAGGTAGCGCCTCATGTATCACTGTAGGGGGTAGAGCACTGTTTCGGCTAGGGGGTCATCCCGACTTACCAAACCGATGCAAACTCCGAATACCTACAAGTGCCGAGCATGGGAGACACACGGCGGGTGCTAACGTCCGTCGTGAAAAGGGAAACAACCCAGACCGTCAGCTAAGGTCCCAAAGTCATGGTTAAGTGGGAAACGATGTGGGAAGGCTTAGACAGCTAGGAGGTTGGCTTAGAAGCAGCCACCCTTTAAAGAAAGCGTAATAGCTCACTAGTCGAGTCGGCCTGCGCGGAAGATGTAACGGGGCTCAAACCATGCACCGAAGCTACGGGTATCACCTTTTGGTGATGCGGTAGAGGAGCGTTCTGTAAGCCTGTGAAGGTGAGTTGAGAAGCTTGCTGGAGGTATCAGAAGTGCGAATGCTGACATGAGTAACGACAATGCGAGTGAAAAACTCGCACGCCGAAAGACCAAGGTTTCCTGCGCAACGTTAATCGACGCAGGGTTAGTCGGTCCCTAAGGCGAGGCTGAAAAGCGTAGTCGATGGAAAACAGGTTAATATTCCTGTACTTCCAGTTATTGCGATGGAGGGACGGAGAAGGTTAGGCCAGCCTGGCGTTGGTTGTCCAGGTTTAAGGTGGTAGGCTGGAATCTTAGGCAAATCCGGGATTTCAAGGCCGAGAGCTGATGACGAGTTGCCTTTAGGCGACGAAGTGGTTGATACCATGCTTCCAAGAAAAGCTCCTAAGCTTCAGATAACTGGGAACCGTACCCCAAACCGACACAGGTGGTTAGGTAGAGAATACCAAGGCGCTTGAGAGAACTCGGGTGAAGGAACTAGGCAAAATGGCACCGTAACTTCGGGAGAAGGTGCGCCGGCGAGGGTGAAGGACTTGCTCCGTAAGCTCATGCCGGTCGAAGATACCAGGCCGCTGCGACTGTTTATTAAAAACACAGCACTCTGCAAACACGAAAGTGGACGTATAGGGTGTGACGCCTGCCCGGTGCCGGAAGGTTAATTGATGGGGTTAGCGCAAGCGAAGCTCTTGATCGAAGCCCCGGTAAACGGCGGCCGTAACTATAACGGTCCTAAGGTAGCGAAATTCCTTGTCGGGTAAGTTCCGACCTGCACGAATGGCGTAACGATGGCGGCGCTGTCTCCACCCGAGACTCAGTGAAATTGAAATCGCTGTGAAGATGCAGTGTATCCGCGGCTAGACGGAAAGACCCCGTGAACCTTTACTATAGCTTTGCACTGGACTTTGAATTTGCTTGTGTAGGATAGGTGGGAGGCTTTGAAGTGGGGACGCCAGTTCTCATGGAGCCATCCTTGAAATACCACCCTGGCAACTTTGAGGTTCTAACTCAGGTCCGTCATCCGGATCGAGGACAGTGTATGGTGGGTAGTTTGACTGGGGCGGTCTCCTCCCAAAGAGTAACGGAGGAGTACGAAGGTGCGCTCAGACCGGTCGGAAATCGGTCGTAGAGTATAAAGGCAAAAGCGCGCTTGACTGCGAGACAAACACGTCGAGCAGGTACGAAAGTAGGTCTTAGTGATCCGGTGGTTCTGTATGGAAGGGCCATCGCTCAACGGATAAAAGGTACTCCGGGGATAACAGGCTGATACCGCCCAAGAGTTCATATCGACGGCGGTGTTTGGCACCTCGATGTCGGCTCATCACATCCTGGGGCTGAAGCCGGTCCCAAGGGTATGGCTGTTCGCCATTTAAAGTGGTACGCGAGCTGGGTTTAGAACGTCGTGAGACAGTTCGGTCCCTATCTGCCGTGGACGTTTGAGATTTGAGAGGGGCTGCTCCTAGTACGAGAGGACCGGAGTGGACGAACCTCTGGTGTTCCGGTTGTCACGCCAGTGGCATTGCCGGGTAGCTATGTTCGGAAGAGATAACCGCTGAAAGCATCTAAGCGGGAAACTTGCCTCAAGATGAGATCTCACTGGGATCTTGAATCCCCTAAAGGGCCGTCGAAGACTACGACGTTGATAGGTTGGGTGTGTAAGCGCTGTGAGGCGTTGAGCTAACCAATACTAATTGCCCGTGAGGCTTGACCATATAACACCCAAGCAATTTGCTAGCGCAGATTGCGGTGGTGAAGATGACATGAACCGAAAGTTCGCAAGGCATCACAAACATCACATATCCGAATTCGCTGGGCTGTCCATCTGGACATTCTGGCTACAGAATTTCTTGACGACCATAGAGCATTGGAACCACCTGATCCCATCCCGAACTCAGTAGTGAAACGATGCATCGC
>NZ_CAMZMX010000092.1:0-4487 GCF_947311875.1 Pseudomonas sp. PARCl1 | reverse complement strand
TGCAGCTGTCTCCAGTAGAGTATGAGAAACGCTATTTCCTGAGCTTGGAGAGTGTCTAGAAAACCAGGGGCGATTCAGTATTGGAACATGAACGACAACGTTTGGTTTACCTACAAAGCTCGAATTCAGGCACATAAAAGACTAGAGTGGCTAGATTTTCATGCACAACTGCTTCTCGTCTGGTATGCAATCCTGAGCACTATTCTCGCAGTATTAACCATTCGCTACCCCAAAGTAATGGGTGATAACACCGACATTCTTGCCACTATTCTATCGGTAGCTTTACTTGGTGTATCACTCTCTGTTGCCAACCGGGACTTCCGCGGTAGAGCTATGCTGATGCGCGACAACTATTTGAAACTACATAAACTTTATCGAAATATTCAGCATAATATTGGTAGCGATAGCGACCACCAGACCGAGTACCATGACATCCTATCTGAGGCGGAGAATCATCGTGAAATCGACGACAGAATCGCGCGCGTATTTTCTCAAGGCCTTACTAGCAGACTCCCGACGCGCCTTGAAAAAGCTCAAGCCTGTCTATGGTTAGTGACACGAGTGCTTATCACTCTATCATTATATGCCGCCCCCATCATAGTTGGGTTATACGCATGGGCTAAAAATTTAGAGCAGACTATTTAACACAGCTACACTTACCAATCACTCAAACGGCCTCTTCACATTGAATCCAACCAAGTAAGCCACAATTAGTTTTCATGATATATATATAATCCAGCCAACCAACCAACACCAAACACGTTGTATTATAGAGGAGCCAATTCTAATACCCCACTTACCTCAGACATCACGCTGCTCGTTGGTTAGTTAAATCCCCATGATTTTCCTAACCGGCGAGCGAGCAAACGCATCGTAAGAACGTAGTAATAGCGTGTTGCCTCGCTGCGCCGTTTTAGATGGTGTTCAAGAAACCAAGTCATATGCTTTTTTGCCAAGACCAAGGCGTCTGTCGCTGCCAGCGGTCCACAATTTTTGCTTGGATAAAACTTGCCTGATCCAGATGACGTTGCCGCGTCGCATGCGAGCCGGTCAGCACCCCAGCCAAGAACAGTTCCATATCGAATGCCTTACTCATGCGCGTCCTCCAATGTAGGCAGCGACCACGTCGATCCGACCGTGTCCCAACTCATAGCTGATTTGCCTTCGAGCCTCACGATCTAAGACCCTCTCTGCCTGGCAGCATTGACCGCCGTTGATAGGCGCGCGGTGTTCGGTGATTTGCTCATAACGTTCACACGCGAACGCAGCTCGCAGTTCATGGAAGGCTTTGAGGTTATGTGCATGCAGTGTGTCCCGCGCAGGGCGGACGATTTCCTGCAGAATGGTTAGGTAGCTTTCGCTCGGGGCAATCAGGTTGCGGCTACCTGCAGGCGACGCTTGCAGTGCAAACTCAAGAGCACCTCGAACCTGGTTGTCCACTGATATCCAACGCGGCGCCGAGGCGCCGGCACGGCCGCCTTTGGTGCCTTCCTGAATGTTAATCCTGCCTAGCTGGTTAGCTTAACGGCTTAGTCGTGGCAAATCCGCCAAGATGGCCTCACGCAAGCGCATGCCGGTGGCTCGCGCTAACTGAACAATCGCGGCGGCCCGTAGCTGATTATTGCGGCAAAGCATATCGACGATCTGCCTCACTTGTTCACGGTCCTGGCCATGAGGCACCGACTGGCGAACCCCGGTGCGTTGCATACCCAACGCCTTGCTCGGACTTGGCAACTTCACGCACTGATCACCGCGAAGCGCCGCCATGGTCCGGTTAACGCTGGATAGGCGGTTTTGTGCGGTACTGACAGCAAGGTCGCCGCGCCTAACCACGTCGCGCAGCTACGCCGCATAGTCCGCCAGTACCTTCCGATCAATCTGCCGCGCATCATTGATACCGGGCCCCTTTCTGAGCGGCACCATTTCACAAATGCCTGCCACCTATCACAGTGTGCCTTAACCGTGCCGTAGTGGCCGCTGCCGAATATGCCTTTGAGCGCCTGCGGCCCTGCGAAGCTCAATTGCCTGCCGTAGCCGAAAATGCGGCCATCCCGCCTACCTACCAATGCCATATCGTTCACCTCATCAGCCATTCTCCGACCCTCGCCCCACGTCATCCCGCCAAGAATGTTGAGTGTTATCAGGGATCAAGGCCCCTGCGACCTCTGGGGAATGTCCTCTACGCGGGACTGGCGGCTCCTTACGTCCTGGAGCAAGGGCATCTCATGATCTGGCCTCCTGAGCACCGTTACCGATGGGCGGGTGGAGGCAGCACTGGCTGACGAGACCAGTGCCTGAAGATCCTGAGCCAGGTGCAAGCAGCACTGCGATGACCGGGGCATGCCTGACTGTCAGTCAGGTGCAGTCCATTCCTTGGTCTGCGGCACCATCATCTACATGGCTGTTGCTGGTGACATCGGCGTTTGTCACGCCGATTGTCACGAGGGGGAATGCCGCAAAGCCCTGTGCGATCTGGGCTGCAGCAGTGTTAGAAGCGCCCGTCTCTTTCCAGCAGAAAGAGACGGGCGCAGGTTGGCGCGGAATTCGGCCAAGCGGATAGGTTGCTGCAGGTCAGCGAGGTACAGAGTATCTGGCGCACGAGCGCTATATGTGTAAGAGCATCCATCACATGGGTAGTGACCGGGCGAGCTGCCGGATGCGAATCTCCCTTGGGGAGAACCACCGCGAGAGCGGCGTGGCCTTGAAGGTTCGGGCCACCTGGGGTGCTGTCATCGACAGCGCTTGCACGTCCAGTTCTACGCCTGTGGGTAAACCCGGTCAAGGGTCCAAATTCAGCGTTACTTGGGACGTGAAAAGCTGTTATCCACCGGTGAAATTCCGTGGTAACTCCCGGACAACGTCGTGGCTTTTAGCTTTTCAAAGTGAGGTCCATCCAAACAGGGCGGCTTTGCAGCCCTGTTTGGATGGACCCGCGTGAAAGAGCAGCCAGCACCGATCTCGCAGACTTACCCGCGATTGAATGCGCAATGACCATTTGGCAACGCTGTGACGTTGTCGCCTACCGGATGGGCAAACTCATGCGGAGTGACATGGCCCGATCTGTTGGCATCGATGTAGTTACTCCACCACGCCATAATCAACCGACGCTGCTCCAGAAACTGGGCCTTGTGGATGTAAGCGGCGCGCACGCGGTTCCGCTCCTGATGACTCATCTGCCGCTCAATCGCCGCGTCCGTCCACAGCCCTAATTCGAGCAAGGCACTACAAGCCATGGTCCTGAATCCATGCCCGCAGACGTCCTTGGTGGTGTCGTAGCCCATATTGCGCAGCACCTGGTTAACCGTATTCTCCGACAAAGGTTTCCAGTACCTGTGGACACCAGGCAAGACGAGTTCAGAGAAGCGATTCAAGCTGCGCAGCTGCCCAAGGATCTCGATGACTTGAGGCGACAGCGGCACTATCTGAATGTCTCCACTCATCTTGGTCCCGTGCGTGGAATAGCGGACGCCTTCAATCGGCTTGCGGGTATCGGGGATCTCCCACATCGCCCGTTGCAGGTCGAATTCATTCCACCGGGCGAAGCGTAGTTCGCTGGAGCGCACGAACACATGCAGCGTCAGCAGCACTGCGAGCCGAGTCAGCTCGCGACCGGTGTAGTTGTCGATTCGGTCCAACAGTTCAGGAAGGCGGTTCAGCGAGAGTGCAGGACGGTGCACGGTTCGCGGCGCTTGAATCGAGCCGGCCAGATCGAGCGCTGGGTTTTGAGTGATCTGCCGCGCCCGCTTCGCACCCCGCATGATCGTGGATAGATAGTTCTGCACACGCAGGGCTACATCCATGGTGCCGCGATCCTTGATCCGCTGGGTGACCTCAAGGAGATCATGGGTGTCGAGTTCAGCGATAGGCCGCTGACCAATCAGTGGAAACACATGGGTGCGCAACCTGCTGAGAACCGTCTTGGCGTGGCCCTCAGTCCAACGCCGGGACATTTCGACGTGCCACTCCAAAGCGACGGTTTCGAAGAGAAGACTCGCCCGCTGAGCTGCGACATTGGCCTTCTGCTTTTCTTCCATCGGATCAAGGTTGTCCAGCAACAGTGCCTTGGCCTCATCGCGCTTGGTCCTCGCGACGGCCAACGAAACGATGGGGTACTTGCCGATGATCAGCGTGCCTTCCTTGCCGTTGGGTTTGAAATACCGCAGCCGCCAAGTCTTCGAGCCACTGGGCGCGACTTACAGGTACATGCTCCCGCCGTCGAACAGTTTGTAGGCGCGATCACTCGGTTTGGCCGTGCGGGATTTGAGGTCGCTGAGCGGAATGGCTAGGCGTGGCATAGGGGTACGTTCTCCACTCAGGAAAGACGCTGTACCCCAAAAAACACCCCCGGTTAGTGGGGATTTAGTTAGTTCCCGACGGAGGGTCTTGGAGACAAAAAACCGGCCAGAAGGGTAATGCCTGTCAGTTAAGCGTTACTGGGGCTGCTTTGCAGCCCTTCGCGGGCACGCCCGCTCCCACACGTTTGGCGC
>NZ_CAMZMX010000091.1:0-4884 GCF_947311875.1 Pseudomonas sp. PARCl1 | reverse complement strand
GGCCTCACCTGCCTTGACGGTCACAGTAGTGCCATCAGTCAGCGTGAAGGTCAGACCTTTGTGGTTGGTTACTGGCAAGCTTGGATCAGCGCTGACCAGAGTCACGGTGTAGGTGATCTTGCCGCCTTCAGCGACGGTGGTGTTGTCTACCGACAGTTCAGCAGTCACCGGGCTCTGCGTATCGGTTACCGCCACGGTTGCAGGCTGGCCGATCTGCAGGTTTTCCAGCTGCTCACCGACCACTTCGGCCTTGGTGATGCTGACGGTGATTTTGCCTTCGTCCTTGAACACGTCATCGCCCTGCGCCGGAGCGGCATAGGACTTGGTGGTTTCACCTGCCGCGAAGGTCAGGGTCGCACCAGTGCTCAAGGTCACGGTGAACGGCTTGTCCAAAGCCTTGTTCAGGGTGACGGTGAAGGTTGGTTCGGTTGCTTCGTTGACCGAAACTTGATCGGCCACGATCGTGACTTTGACCAAGTCGCCTTCGTTGTTTCCGCCCGGGTTACCCGGAGTGCCTGGCTCATCGGTGACTACTGTGCTGACAGTATCCTTGCCCAGGTTAAGCTGCTCGAACTGATCAGCGCCGGCGCCCTCGACCTTGGTCAGACCTTGGGTGATGGTGACTGGATCGTTGACGTAGACGTTGTCTGGCGCAGTGACGGTAACCGAACCGGTGGCCTCACCTGCCTTGACGGTCACAGTAGTGCCATCAGTCAGCGTGAAGGTCAGACCTTTGTGGTTGGTTACTGGCAGGCTCGGATCGGCGCTGACCAGGGTCACGGTGTAAGTGATCTTGCCACCTTCGGCCACAGTGGTGTTATCCACAGTGAGCTGAGCAGTAACCGGGCTCTGCGTATCGGTCACAGCTACGGACGCAGGCTGGCCGATCTGCAGGTTTTCCAGCTGCTCACCGACCACTTCGGCCTTGGTGATGCTGACAGTGATCTTGCCTTCGTCCTTGAACACGTCATCGCCCTGCGCCGGAGCGGCATAGGACTTGGTGGTCTCGCCGGCCGCGAAGGTCAGGGTCGCACCAGTGCTCAAGGTCACGGTGAACGGCTTGTCCAAAGCCTTGTTCAGGGTGACGGTGAAGGTTGGTTCGGTTGCTTCGTTGACCGAAACTTGATCGGCCACGATCGTGACTTTGACCAAGTCGCCTTCGTTGTTTCCGCCCGGGTTACCCGGAGTGCCTGGCTCATCGGTGACTACTGTGCTGACAGTATCCTTGCCCAGGTTAAGCTGCTCGAACTGATCAGCGCCGGCGCCCTCGACCTTGGTCAGACCTTGGGTGATGGTGACTGGATCGTTGACGTAGACGTTGTCTGGCGCAGTGACGGTAACCGAACCGGTGGCCTCACCTGCCTTGACGGTCACAGTAGTGCCATCAGTCAGCGTGAAGGTCAGACCTTTGTGGTTGGTTACTGGCAGGCTCGGATCGGCGCTGACCAGGGTCACGGTGTAAGTGATCTTGCCACCTTCGGCCACAGTGGTGTTATCCACAGTGAGCTGAGCAGTAACCGGGCTCTGCGTATCGGTCACAGCTACGGACGCAGGCTGGCCGATCTGCAGGTTTTCCAGCTGCTCACCGACCACTTCGGCCTTGGTGATGCTGACAGTGATCTTGCCTTCGTCCTTGAACACGTCATCGCCCTGCGCCGGTGCGGCATAGGACTTGGTGGTCTCGCCTGCCGCGAAGGTCAGGGTGGCACCAGTGCTCAGGGTCAAGGTGAACGGCTTGTCCAAAGCCTTGTTCAGGGTGACGGTGAAGGTAGGTTCGGTTGCTTCGTTGACCGAGACTTGGTCAGCCACGATGCTGACCTTGACCAGATCGCCTTCGTTATTGCCACCTGGGTTACCCGGAGTACCCGGCTCGTCAGTCACGGAGGTGCTGACGGTATCTTTGCCCAGATTCAGCTGCTCGAACTGATCGGCCCCGGCACCTTCGACCTTGGTCAGACCTTGTGTGATGGTCACCGGATCGTTGACGTAGACGTTGTCTGGCGCAGTGACGGTAACAGAGCCGGTGGCCTCACCTGCTTTAACGGTCACAGTGGTCCCGTCAGTCAGCGTGAAGGTCAGACCTTTGTGGTTGGTTACTGGCAAGCTTGGATCAGCGCTGACCAGAGTCACGGTGTAGGTGATCTTGCCGCCTTCAGCGACGGTAGTGTTGTCTACCGACAGTTCAGCAGTAACCGGGCTCTGCGTATCGGTCACAGCTACGGACGCAGGCTGACCGATCTGCAGATTTTCCAGCTGCTCGCCGACCACTTCTGCCTTGGTGATGCTGACGGTGATCTTGCCTTCGTCCTTGAACACGTCATCGCCCTGCGCCGGAGCGGCGTAGGACTTAGTGGTCTCGCCTGCCGCGAAGGTCAGGGTGGCACCAGTGCTCAGGGTTACGGTGAATGGCTTGTCGAGTGCCTTGTTCAGGGTAATGGTGAAGGTTGGTTCAGTGGCTTCGTTGACCGAAACTTGATCGGCCACGATAGAGACTTTGACCAAGTCACCTTCGTTGTTGCCGCCCGGGTTACCCGGAGTGCCTGGCTCATCGGTGACTACTGTGCTGACAGTATCTTTGCCCAGGTTCAGCTGCTCGAACTGATCGGCGCCAGCGCCTTCGACCTTGGTCAGGCCTTGGGTGATGGTCACTGGATCGTTGACGTAGACGTTGTCTGGCGCGGTGACGGTAACAGAACCGGTGGCCTCACCTGCTTTAACGGTCACAGTAGTCCCGTCAGTCAGCGTGAAGGTCAGACCTTTGTGGTTGGTTACTGGCAGGCTTGGATCTGCGCTGACCAGAGTCACGGTATAGGTGATCTTGCCGCCTTCGGCCACAGTGGTGTTATCCACAGTTAGCTGGGCAGTCACCGGGCTCTGCGTATCGGTGACCGCAACGGTAGCAGGCTGGCCGATCTGCAGATTTTCCAGTTGCTCGCTGACCACTTCCGCCTTGGTGATGCTGACAGTGATCTTGCCTTCGTCCTTGAACACGTCATCGCCCTGCGCCGGAGCGGCATAGGACTTGGTGGTCTCGCCGGCCGCGAAGGTCAGGGTGGCACCAGTGCTCAGGGTCACGGTGAATGGCTTGTCGAGTGCCTTGTTCAGGGTGATGGTGAAGGTCGGCTCAGTGGCTTCATTCACGGACAGCTGATCGGCAGCGATGGTGACCTTGACCAAGTCGCCTTCGTTGTTGCCGCCTGGGTTACCTGGAGTACCCGGCTCGTCAGTCACGGAGGTGCTGACAGTATCTTTGCCCAGGTTCAGTTGTTCGAACTGATCGGCGCCGGCGCCTTCGACTTTGGTCAGGCCTTGGGTAATGGTCACCGGATCGTTGACGTAAACGTTGTCTGGCGCAGTGACAGTGGTGGTGCCGACCGATTCACCGGCTTTGACCGTGACGATGGTACCGTCGGTCAGGGTGAAGGTCAGGCCCTTGTGGTTGGTCACTGGCAGGCTCGGATCGGCGCTGACCAGGGTCACGGTGTAGGTGATCTTGCCGCCTTCGGCCACAGTGGTGTTATCCACAGTTAGCTGGGCAGTCACCGGGCTCTGCGTATCGGTTACCGCCACGGTTGCAGGCTGGCCGATCTGCAGGTTTTCCAGCTGCTCGCCGACCACTTCTGCCTTGGTGATGCTGACGGTGATCTTGCCTTCGTCCTTGAACACGTCATCGCCCTGCGCCGGAGCGGCGTAGGACTTGGTGGTCTCGCCGGCCGCGAAGGTCAGGGTCGCACCAGTGCTCAAGGTCACGGTGAACGGCTTGTCCAAAGCCTTATTCAGGGTGACGGTGAAGGTTGGCTCAGTGGCTTCGTTGACCGAGACTTGATCGGCCACGATGCTGACTTTGACCAAGTCACCTTCGTTGTTGCCGCCTGGGTTACCAGGGGTGCCAGGCTCATCGGTGACTACTGTGCTGACGGTATCTTTGCCCAGATTCAGTTGCTCGAACTGATCGGCGCCGGCGCCCTCGACTTTGGTCAGGCCTTGGGTAATGGTCACCGGATCGTTGACGTAGACGTTGTCTGGCGCAGTGACAGTGGTGGTGCCGACCGATTCACCGGCTTTGACCGTGACGATGGTACCGTCGGTCAGGGTGAAGGTCAGGCCCTTGTGGTTGGTCACTGGCAGGCTCGGATCGGCGCTGACCAGGGTCACGGTGTAAGTGATCTTGCCACCTTCGGCCACAGTGGTGTTATCCACAGTGAGCTGGGCAGTAACCGGGCTCTGCGTATCGGTCACAGCTACGGACGCAGGCTGGCCGATCTGCAAGTTTTCCAGCTGCTCACCGACCACTTCGGCCTTGGTGATGCTGACAGTGATCTTGCCCTCGTCCTTGAACACGTCATCGCCCTGCGCCGGAGCGGCGTAGGACTTGGTGGTCTCGCCTGCCGCGAAGGTCAGGGTGGCACCAGTGCTCAGGGTTACGGTGAATGGCTTATCGAGCGCCTTGTTCAGAGTGACGGTGAAGGTTGGCTCAGTCGCCTCATTCACGGACAGCTGATCCGCAGCGATGGTGACCTTGACCAGGTCGCCTTCGTTATTGCCACCTGGGTTACCTGGAGTGCCCGGCTCATCGGTAACTACTGTGCTGACGGTATCTTTGCCCAGGTTCAGTTGTTCGAATTGATCAGCGCCAGCGCCTTCGACCTTGGTCAGACCTTGGGTGATGGTGACCGGATCGTTTACGTAGACGTTGTCTGGCGCAGTGACAGTGGTGGTGCCGACCGATTCACCGGCTTTGACCGTGACGATTGTGCCGTCGGTCAGGGTGAAGGTCAGGCCCTTGTGGTTGGTCACTGGCAGGCTCGGATCGGCGCTGACCAGGGTCACGGTGTAAGTGATCTTGCCACCTTCGGCCACAGTGGTGTTATCCACAGTGAGCTG
>NZ_CAMZMX010000090.1:0-4903 GCF_947311875.1 Pseudomonas sp. PARCl1 | reverse complement strand
CGCCGTACAAACAAGGCGGCCGCGCGCGCCTGTCACAGGCGTTACTGGCCCGAAACAAACGTAGGAGCGAGCGCAGCTCGCGATTGCGCCGCGCGGGCGGCGCTCGCGCTAACAGGCGCTGCCATACCTTGTGGCAAACACCTGTCAGCCCTAAGGCGATCCCTGTGGGAGCCTGGCTTGCCAGCGATGGGCCGCAAAGCGGCCCCGATTTTTGTCAGTTCTGCTCAGCCACGCTTGCCTTGCCCTGGCGAGTCTCGATCTCACCAATCAAGCGCTTGGCCAGCGCCGGGTAGTTCTCGTCGAAATGGTGGCCGCCGGGCAGCTTCATGCGCTCGCCAACAGCCGTGCCATCGGTGCAGCCGCTTTCGTCAGCTTCCTCGACGCCATACACACACACCACCTTGGAGGCAGGCAGCTTGGCCATTTCCGGCCCGGTTGGCGCTTCCTGGCCCTCCTTGCCCAGCCAGCCCTCCACTTCGATCTCGAAACTGCCGCTGCGGGCAAAGGCCAGCAGCATCACGGCGTCGATACGCTGCTGGTCTTCGGCCGGCAGGCGGTTGTAGATCGCCGGCAGTACATCGGCCCCGAATGAATACCCAGCAAGCACGAACCGCTTGGTGCCCCATTTCTGGCGGTAGTGCTGCATCAGTTCGGACAGGTCGGCAGCGCTTTGCTCGGGGGTTTTGTGCTGCCAGTAATAGCGCAGCGTGTCGATGCCGACCACCGGGTAGCCCAGCTTGGCCATTTCGCCGGCGACGTCACGGTCCAGGTCGCGCCAGCCGCCGTCGCCGGAAAGGAACAGGGTGACGGTATCGGTGGTTTGCCCGGCCGGCACCTCGACTACCGGGACTGGCAGCGCGTTGCCATCGCGGCCGAGCAAGGCCTGGGTCAGTTGCGCCTTGAGCACCTGCGGCAGGTGGATGTCGTAATCGCTGATGCTGGTTTCGGCATTGGCCTGGTCACGCACGAAGGCGGCGCTGGCGTCGTCCGGGTTGTCGTTCCAGGCCACGCTCCAGTGGCCATGCGCCGCCGATTTGGGCAACGGCGCCTGGCAGCCGGGCTGCTCAAGGGCAAAGCCTACGGAAATGGCGCGGGCCTTGTCATCGCTCTGCCCGGCCAGCCAGCGCCAGGCCTGGGCGGCACCAGGTCCGATACCGGCGACCACGTCGGGTTTTGCCGGCAATTGCTTCAGGGCCTGGTCCAGCGCCTGTTGCTGCTTGCTGCAATCGTTCGGTGGCAGGATCACCTGCACCAGCTGCGCTTCGCCAGCCTGGGCCAGGTCCAGCAGTTGCTTGTCGCTCAGCGCCTGGTCCTGAGGCACGCCGATGGCCACGCTGACTTTGGGGTGCACGCCTGGCGTCACCCGGGTAATGGGGGTGTCATTGATGCTCATTTGTTCCAGGTGCGCCTCTGGGGCAGGGCGCGTCCACAGCCAGAACGCCAGCCCGCCACCCAGGGCAGCCAGCAACAGGGGAACCAGCAGGTACAGCCAATAGCGTCGGGTCATCAACGTTTCACCAATCCAGTCAGGCCGCCAGCAATGAGGGCGGCAGTGTCGGCCAGTGCCACCAGCGGGTCGAGCCCGGCTGGCACGGCCATGTAGCGGGGTTCCCAGTCCGGTTGGAACTTGTCCTTGAAGCGCCGGAGCCCCTGGAAGTTGTAAAGCTGCTCACCACGGCGGAACACCAGTGAGCCCAGGCGCTGGGTCAATGGCGCGCCACGCCGTGGCTGCAGGCCGGAGAGCGGCACCATACCCAGGCTGAAGCGCCCGTAGTCACGGCTTTTATAGTGCAAGATCAAGCCGATCATCATGTACTCCATGGTCAGCTTGGGGGCCTCGGGGTGGGCGCGCATCAGGTCCAGGCTGGCCAGTTCGTGGCTGTGGGTTTCCAGCAGGTTGGCAAAGGCCACCGGGCGGCCCTGGAAGCGAATCAGGGCAATCCGGAAGTGCTGCAGGTAGTCCGGGCTGAAGCGCCCCAGCGAGAAGCCTTTCTCGCGTACGTTCTTGCCGCCGAGCCAGGCATCGGAGATTTCCTTCAGTTCTGCCAATGGGGCTTGGCCAGGCTCGTGGATTTCCAGGCTCAGGCCATCGCGTCCGCCGCGGTTCCAGGTATAACGCAGGTCTTTCATTTCCTTGCCCTTGGCTTCGAGGTCGAAGCGGCGCAAGTCGACCCGGGCCTCTTCACCCAGTTTCAGCGCGGTCAGGCCAATGTCCATGTAGAACGGCAGGTTTTCCGCGCGTACCTGGTAGAACACCGGCCGCGCATGGTGCAGGTCGCACAGGTCGCGGAACTGCCAGATCATCTCGGCCCGTTCCTGGGCCGGCCCGATCGGGTCGTACAGTGCCACCAGGCTACGGCCGCGCCGGGCGTACATGAGGAAGGCATTGTCCCGTGGGTGGAACAGCAAGGCCTTGTCGCCGGTGAGTGCCAGGCCGCCGTCAGGCTGGTCGGAAGCCAGCAGAATGCGGTTGGCACGCTGCAGTTCTTCTTCGTCAGGCAGGTGGATCACCGGTGGTGCGGTGCGCAGCAGCCAGGTCAGTGCCAGGGCCGCCAACAGCAAGGCGCTGCCCATGGCGGCGCGCAGGCCACGGGGGGCGTCGGCGTCGAGGGTGAACTGCCACCACAGCTGATGGCTGTAGGGCACATCCTGGTAGGCGAACAGCAGCAGCCACACCGAGGCCCCGACAACACAGGCACTTGCAACCAGAAATACCGGCGAGAAGGGCAGCTCCATCAACCGGCTGGGGCGGTAGAACGAGCGCCGGAACATGGCGAGCAAGGTGGCAGTAAAGGTCAGCAGGCTGGCCTCTTCCCAGTCGAAGCCTTTGAGCAACGACAGCAGGGCACCGACCAGCAACAATACGATTGTCAGCATCCAGGCGGCCGACAGGCGCCGACGCAGGCCTTGGGCCAGCAGCAGGCACAGCACGCCGATCAGGCTGGCGCCGAAGTGCGATGCATCGATCAGCCGGTGTGGCACCAGAAAGCCCATGTGCTCCAGGCGCGTGTCGATTTCCGGGGTGGCGCCGGAGAACAGCAACACCACACCAGACAGGAACACCAGGATCGACAGGATAGGCGCAGCCAGGCCCGAGGCGGCCTTCATGGCCTGCTGGGCGAACAGCAGGCGCCGGGCTTCGTTGGCCAACAGCAACACGCAGGCCAGCAGCAGCGGCACCACTACGTAGATCAACCGGTACAGCAGCAATGCGGCAGCCAGCGGCGCCGCACCCAGCTGGTTGGCAAAGGCCGCCAGCAGGATCGCCTCGAACACCCCGACCCCGCCCGGTACATGGCTGAGCACACCTGCCGCCAAGGCCAGCAGATACACCAGCACGAACGCGCCGAACGGGGGCGCTTCGGGCAGTAGCAGGTACAGCACGGTAGCGGCAGCTGCCACATCCAGTGCAGTGATCAGCAGTTGCAGGGCAGTCAGGCGGGCATCCGGCAGGCGCAAGGTGCGGCGCCCCAGTTGCACCAGCAGGTTATTGGCCAGTGGCTGTTCGGCAAGGCGCCGACGGTACAAGCCGATGACCAGCAGGGCAGAGGCGACCAGCACCGCACTGGCGATGCCCGCCAACAGGCCCTGGGCCAGGCCAAGTGCGCTGGATGCAGCCCGCAGATCGCTCAAGGTCGCCAGGGCGGCCAGGGGCGGTAGCGCGCAGCCCAGCGACAGGCTGGCAAAAACGGTCATGCGTGCGACCTCGCCAGCGCCCAGCCCATGGCGGGCGTACAAGCGGTAGCGCACCGAGCCGCCCGAGAGCATCGACAGGCCGATGGCGTTGCCGATGGCGAACGCACTGAAACCACCCAGCACCAGGGTAGGTGCCGGCAGCTTCACCCCTGCATAGCGGCTGGCCGACCACTCATAGCCCAGCAGGATCACGAAGCCGACCACCGTCGCGACAAAAGCGCCCAGCAGCGACTGCGCCGGCACACTGAGCATGGCGTCGTGCAAGGCGTAGATGTCCAGCTCGCTGAGCAAGTGGCGGCAAGCGATCAGGGCCATGGTGAACAGCAGCAGGGTTACCGCAAGGCCGATGGGCTGGCGGTAGCGGCTCAGGCGTTCGAGCAACGGCAGGCGCTGTACCGCACCTGGCAGCACCGTGGCGAGCGGTACCTGGGGTTCGGGGTTGTGCGTAGTCATGAATTGCCCCGGGCAAGCAGCGCGAGGTGAAGGAGAGGTGCGGCCAAGTGAAAGTCCCTTTGGAAAACGTATCCGGATATTACTCCGGACAACATGACTTGCAGTCGTCCGGCAGCGTTAAAGATAGTTCATCCAGAGGATGAGCCCTCAACACCGCAGGTTGGGTCGGTAGACCCGGGCATACGAGTGGCAGGAGACAAACGCAACAAACCCCGCGCTGCTGTTACACAGGCGGGGTTTGTTCTGACGAATATGGTTGCGGGAGCCGGATTTGAACCGACGACCTTCGGGTTATGAGCCCGACGAGCTACCAGGCTGCTCCATCCCGCGTCAGAGGTGCGCATTCTACAGTTTGCCGCGTGTGTGTCAAGCGCTACTTTTTGATTTACCGAGACTTTTTGAAAAATCGCTTTTTCAAGCGCAAAGAAAAAGGCCACTGTGTTTACAGTGGCCTTATCTTGAATCTGGTTGCGGGAGCCGGATTTGAACCGACGACCTTCGGGTTATGAGCCCGACGAGCTACCAGGCTGCTCCATCCCGCGTCAGTGGGGCAAATTCTACAGTTTGCAGCGTGTGTGTCAAGCGCTACTTTTTGATTTACCGAGACTTTTTGAAAAATCGCTTTTTCATGGGCAAAGAAAAAGGCCACTGCGTGAACAGTGGCCTTTTCTCGAAACTGGTTGCGGGAGCCGGATTTGAACCGACGACCTTCGGGTTATGAGCCCGACGAGCTACCAGGCTGCTCCATCCCGCG
>NZ_CAMZMX010000089.1:0-5528 GCF_947311875.1 Pseudomonas sp. PARCl1 | reverse complement strand
TTTGATACGGCCAAGCTTTTCAGCTCTGAACACCTCAGAAAAGCTTGACCGCCAACAGAGTATCTACGTTTGTTTCGGGCCAATTATTCCTGTGGGATTTGCGCGCGAACGCCTTGGCGCATGCCTCAAAATCGCGTCGTACGAACAAGGCGGCCGCGCGCATCTGGCACAGGGGTTACTGGCCCGAAACAAACGTAGGAGCGAGCGCAGCTCGCGATGCGCCGCGCGGGCGGCGCTCGATTTCACAGGCGCTGAAGATGCTGCGGCTACCCTTGCCAGAAACCATAGAATCTCCCACAGGGTCGCATCTGCCTCGCGCCTCGTGCAGTACCTGTGGGAGCCGGCTTGCCGGCGATAGGGCCGGTACAGGCTTACTTGCGCGCTTTGAGGATTACAAACTTGGGCGTAGCCGCTATCTGCTCCACCCCACGGAACAACCGCGCCAGCTTGCTGTGATAGCCCAGGTGGCGGTTGCCCACGATGTACAGGGCCCCGCCCACCACCAACGCTTCGCGTGCCTGCTGGAACATGCGCCAGGCAAGAAAATCGCCAACCACCTGTTGCTGGTGGAACGGCGGGTTGCAGAGCACCACATCCAGCGACTGTTTTTCGACCCCGGCCAAGCCGTCGGCTGCTTCGAAGGTGGCCGGCCGCTCACCCAAGGCGGCGCGCCAGTTCTCCCGTGCCGATTGCACCGCCATGTACGACTCGTCGACCAAGGTGTACTCGGCATCCGGGTTGGCCAGGGCACTGGCAATGGCCAGCACCCCGTTGCCACAGCCCAGGTCTGCTACCCGCGCGCGGCCGAGGTCGCGTGGCAGGTGCGGCAGGAACGCCCGGGTGCCGATATCCAGGCCTTCACGGCAGAACACGTTGGCATGGTTGAGCAATTCCAGCGCCGGGGTGTCCAGGCGGTAACGGCTAGGGTAGGGCGAGCGGGCCAGGGGGCGCTCTGCCAGCGTCGCGGTGAGCAGGCGGGCCTTCTTTTGCGCCAGCGAAGCCTGCACCGGGCCGATGTATTTCTCCAACAGGTCACCGGCCGCGCGTGGCAAGTGCTTGACCATTGCCCCGGCAATCACCTGCGCAGCGGGGGCCAGCTGCCCCTGCAGGCGAATCAGTTGCTCTTCGAGCAGGGCCAGGGTTTTAGGCACGCGCAGCAGCACCCGGTCGAACGGGCCCTGCCAGTGCTCGCTGGCTGGCACGAACGGCACGCTGTCGAACGGCAGGCCATTGCGCGCCAGGTTCTTTTCCAGGGCCATGTGCGCCAGGTGGGAGTCGCCGCTGCTGGTCACCTGCACCTTGCCAGCCAGGCTGGCGGCCACGGCCCCGAAGCTGTCGTTGAGCACCAGCACCCGGCAGTTGGCGTCAGGTGCCTGCGCGTGCAACTGCGCGAGCAGGTATTCGTCGGCGGCATCGAAAGCCTGCAAAGGGTCGTTGGCCTGTTCGGGCTGGCGGATCAGGTCGAGTTCGGCGTAAGGGGTGGTCAACAGGGGCATGGCGTCTGGCTCGGGTATGAAACTGCCCGTTGCGGTTCGCCCCGGGCTTTGCCAGGCGATTCTACAGGGCTTTGCCCCGGGTCGCAGGTCTGAAGGTCAGATCCAGCCGCGCAACGCGGCAATGGCGATGGCGCCAGCCTTGTTGGCGGCATTGGTCTTGGTGATCACGCTGCGGATATGGAAATTCACCGTGCTTTGCGACAACGACAGAATGCAGGCAACGTCGGCAGCGGTCTTGCCAGCGGCGGACCATTTCAGCACTTCCAGCTCACGCGCGCTCATCTTCGGTTGTGGCGGGCATAACGCGTTCAGATGGTGTTCGCCGAGCACGGCATGCAGCGTGTGGCACAGCCACTGCACACTGCCGGCCTTCTCGTAGAGCTCGTTGATGTCGATGCTGCCCGCCGGGCGGGCCACGCTGATCTGGCTCTCGTTGTGTTGCAGGTCGTGCAGCGACTGCGTCCAACCGTGACGCAGGCCATGTTGGCAGGCTGCTTCGCGAAAGTGCGGGGCCTCATGATAGAGCTCGTCGGTCCACAGCACCGGCAGGGTCGACTGGTGGCTGAGGTGGGCGGCGCAGTCCTGCTTGTAGAAGTCGTCGCGCTGATAGCAACTGATCCATTCATCGGGATAGTTGCTGTACAGGTAGAGCCTGGGCGTCTGGGTCGCGATCTGAATGCGCAGGTTCAGCCCCAGGTACTGCATGGCCAGGTCCTGCGCCAGATGCACTGCGATGTTGAACAGCTTCTTTGGGCTGCGCTCGCTGACGAACGCATCAAGATGTTCAGGTTTCCAGTGAAGCATCTGAAACACTCCTTGAGGCGCGGGATTCAATCCGTTTGAGAATCAGGACTAGTGTAGGAAAAGACCTACCGTTGTGTTGGGATTTTTTGCTATAGCCAACCGCATTCTCTGCGACTTTCATACCGGCACCCGGCGTGAGGCCCTACAAAGCGGTGGTTTTTATCCCGAGCACTTTAGGCGACACTGTGCACACGCCAACCCTGGAGCCCGATATGACCGCTAGCGCCGAAAAGTTCACCCGCCAGACCCTGCTCGATGTTCAGCCGCTGACGCCGAACCTCTTCAGCCTGCGGGTTACGCGCGATGCCGGGTTCCGATTCCGTTCCGGCCAGTTCGCCCGGCTGGGCGTCACCAAGGCCGATGGCAGCGTGGTATGGCGCGCCTATTCCATGGTCAGTGCGCCCCATGACGAGCACCTGGATTTCTTCTCCATCGTGGTGCCGGGCGGCGAGTTCACCAGTGAGCTGAGCCGCCTGGGGGCAGGTGATACCTTGCTGATAGACCGCCAGGCGTTTGGCTTCCTCACCCTCGACCGGTTCGTCGGCGGCCGCGACCTGTGGCTGCTGGCTACCGGTACCGGCATTGCGCCGTTCATGTCGATCCTGCAGGACTTCGAGGCCTGGGAGCGGTTCGACAGCATCAAACTGGTGTATTCGGTGCGCGAGGCCAGAGAGCTGGCTTATGTGGATGAAATTGCCGGGCTGGAACAGCGCGATTATCTGGCCGAGTTTGCTGGCAAGTTGCAATTCATTCCGGTGGTGACCCGCGAGCAGCACCCTGGCGCGCTGAACCAGCGCATTACCACGCTGATCGAGAACGGTGAGTTGGAGAAGGCGGCGGGGCTGGAACTGTCCCCCCAGCATTCGCGGGTGATGCTGTGCGGCAACCCGGAGATGATCGACGAGACACGCAAGGTGCTCAAGGCACGCGACCTGCAGTTGAGCCTGAGCAAGCGGCCCGGCCAGGTGGCGGTCGAGAATTACTGGTAAGGCGCTGGGCCTGGGCACCGGCGCTGCCGGTGCCGGCGAGCAGGAGCGGGCTGCAAGGCAGCCCGGCAACCTCAAGGCAGGCGGTTCTGATTCTGCGTCTTGAGCAAATCGCGAATCTCGGTCAGCAGGGTTTCCTGGGGGGTAGGCACTGGCGGGGCAGTCGGTGCCACGGCCTCTTCACGCTTGAGCCGGTTGATGGCCTTCACGCCCATGAAAATGGCGAAGGCCACGATCAGGAAGTCGATCACGGTCTGGATGAACTTGCCATAGGCCAGCACCACCGCCGGTACGTCACCTTGAGCGGCTTTCAGGGTAATGGCCAGATCGCTGAAATCCACACCACCAATCAACAGGCCCAGCGGAGGCATGATCACGTCGCCGACGAAGGACGAGACGATCTTGCCGAAGGCTGCGCCGATGATGATACCAACCGCCATGTCGACGACGTTGCCTTTGACCGCGAAGGCCTTGAACTCATTGAGCATGCCCATGTTTAGATCCTTGTAACAAAAGGTGAGGTAAACGCAGTGTAAGCCACTTGAACGCTTCATGCGTTGTGTTCAGGGCAACTGACTGCGGTTAGAACGAATAGTTTTGTCGCATCCCGAAGCGCTCGAGGCACGTGCGGCTCGGCTATCATGGCGATTTTTCCAGGAGACCCCAACCCATGGCCAAGGCCAAGCGCATGTATGGCTGCACCGAGTGCGGCGCGACCTTCCCCAAATGGGCCGGCCAGTGTGGTGAATGCGGGGCCTGGAACACCCTGGTCGAAACCATGATCGAAAGCGGCGGTGCCGCTGCGCCCAGCAGTGGCCGCGCCGGCTGGACCGGGCAGCAGGCACAGATCAAGACCCTGGCCGAAGTCAGCGTCGAGGAGATCCCCCGTTTCACCACCAGCAGCACCGAGCTCGACCGTGTGTTGGGTGGCGGCCTGGTAGACGGCTCGGTGGTGCTGATTGGTGGCGACCCCGGTATCGGCAAGTCGACCATCCTGCTGCAGACCCTGTGCAATATCGCCGTGGGCATGCCGGCACTGTATGTCACTGGCGAGGAATCGCAGCAACAGGTGGCCATGCGCTCGCGCCGCCTGGGCCTGCCCCAGGACAAGCTCAAGGTCATGACCGAAACCTGCATCGAGACGATCATTGCCACGGCACGTGTCGAAAAACCGCGGGTAATGGTGATCGACTCCATCCAGACCATCTTCACCGAGCAGTTGCAGTCAGCCCCTGGTGGCGTTGCCCAGGTGCGTGAAAGCACGGCGTTGCTGGTGCGTTATGCCAAGCAGAGCGGCACGGCCATCTTCCTGGTCGGCCATGTCACCAAGGAGGGCTCGCTGGCCGGCCCGCGGGTGCTGGAGCACATGGTCGATACCGTGTTGTATTTCGAGGGCGAGTCCGACGGCCGCCTGCGCTTGCTGCGGGCGGTGAAGAACCGCTTCGGCGCCGTCAACGAGCTGGGCGTGTTCGGCATGACCGACCGCGGCTTGAAGGAGGTATCCAACCCGTCGGCGATCTTCCTCAACCGTACCCAGGAGGAAGTGCCGGGCAGCGTGGTGATGGCCACCTGGGAAGGCACCCGGCCCATGCTGGTCGAGGTGCAGGCGCTGGTGGACGACAGCCACCTGGCCAACCCGCGCCGGGTCACCCTGGGCCTGGACCAGAACCGCCTGGCCATGCTGCTGGCGGTACTGCACCGCCACGGCGGTATACCCACCCACGACCAGGACGTGTTCCTCAATGTGGTGGGCGGGGTCAAGGTGCTGGAA
Source organism: Pseudomonas sp. PARCl1 (assembly GCF_947311875.1). NCBI lineage: Bacteria > Pseudomonadati > Pseudomonadota > Gammaproteobacteria > Pseudomonadales > Pseudomonadaceae > Pseudomonas > Pseudomonas sp. PARCl1. The sequence continues at coordinate 471 of NZ_CAMZMX010000089.1, read as the reverse complement.
ACCGCTTCGGACCTGGCGCTGCTGGCGGCGGTGATGTCCAGCCTGCGCAATCGGCCACTGGCCCATGGTCTGCTGGTGTTCGGCGAGATCGGCTTGTCGGGCGAGGTACGCCCGGTGCCAAGCGGGCAGGAGCGCTTGAAGGAAGCGGCCAAGCACGGCTTCAAGCGGGCGATCGTGCCCAAGGGCAATGCGCCGAAGGAGCCGCCAGCGGGGCTGCAGGTCATTGCCGTGACCCGGCTGGAGCAGGCCCTGGATGCATTGTTCGAGTAATTCGTAGCCTGTACTGGCCCTATCGCCGGCAAGCCAGCTCCCACAAGGATCGCCTTAGGGCTGACAGGTGTTTGCCACAAGGTATGGCAGCGCCTGTTGGAGCGAGCGCCGCCCGCGCGGCGCAATCGCGAGCTGCGCTCGCTCCTACGTTTGTTTCGGGCCAATTATTCCTGTGGGATTCGCGCGCGAACGCCTTGGTGC
>NZ_CAMZMX010000088.1:0-5562 GCF_947311875.1 Pseudomonas sp. PARCl1 | reverse complement strand
CTGACGACTCATGGCACCTCCTATTTGGGCCTCATTATGAGGCTTGGAGGTGTCTACGAAACCAGGGGCGATTCAAAAAGCTGAGAAGACCTTACCCACATCTCACAAAAGCTGAGTGGCCTAGTGAGGGTCAGTGTTTCCACTGCGCGACCGATGTGTGCCTTTACGCTAAGGGATGAGGAGTAGTCGCAGCGATCCTTTAGCTCCAAGTCTCGCGACCTTGGGTTCAGAATCCGACCGGCAATGCCCGCCGTCACTACTTCAGAGGAACCAGCTTCCTCTGCTGCCAAAATTACGGGGGGGCTCATGCTGGTACCCAGACCCGACTAATGCGCAGTTGCAGCCCTCAATCGCAAGGCTAATCTAGGCGGCACGCGTGTCAATCAACATCTGATGCATGGCTGTGGTCACATCCTCTATGAATCAACCCTCCCGCCTTCCGTCCTCTCAGGAAATTTGATCATCTCTATCCTGAGGCGGAACCCTGAGCCATTTGAACGATATTTAAACCAGGATAGCCAGCTTGTTTTCGACAGAGGTATACAGATCGATGTCCGTCTCCGGGGTTTTGATAGAGATGATCAGGCTGTAACGAGCAGGGAGCGTGTACCGGTTGAGATTAGGCCTGGTCCTCCACCAACCCATCCCAGGAAACACAGCCAGTAAGCCGCGGCTTGCCAACTCAGCAGCCGTACCTTTCCAAATGTCTTGGTGAATGGACCCTTTGTGCCTGTATTGCCCCCCGAGGAGCCAGTCTGGATCCTTCGGTGCCATTCCTTCATTCACCTGTTCAGCGGCAGCATTTACGCGGCCTACAAAATCTTCAGGCCCTTCCAAGGGCCGCTTAACATCAAATCTTAGACGGTGTGATGGGTAGTGATATTTGGACGCAGAACCACGAGCGGAGGGATTAGGCTCGACAAAATAAGAAAGGGTGACCTTCATCTCCACCTCTGCACCTTGCAGAGCTTCAAGCTCGTCCTTTGGCCAAGGGATGTTGTGGAGGTTCATCTCCTTCGTATCGATCTTCCCCTTACCTTTCTTATAAGGGTAGAGCTGGTCTTCCACCACCAAGGTGAGAGTGTTGCTCGCACTCCAAAGAGCACGCTCAAGACTCGGTTCTCCCCAGCCGGCATGTCGAATGAGGTTTACGTAGTCCGATTTCACTGGGCGAGCAGGGAGATAAGCCTCGCGCATAGCTTCCGACCATTCTGCTGAGTGAACAATCAGGGCGCGGACTGTCTCTGGACGCAAGGCCGGATACTGAACCAGAATTTGGGCCGCCATACGAGAGCACAATGCCGACGCCGCGCTCGTAGCGTTAAAGGTACAGAATCGTCTTGCCTCGAACTCATTCTTGGCGGTGAGTAGATTAAGGCTCGCCATCCCCGCTGCGCCATATCGGTCCTTGGCAGCATTGCCCCCCTCAAAAACCACGTCCGGTTTCAATGGCCAGGCACTTTCCCACGTAGCAGAGGTTGTGGTGAAGGGGCTGAGCCCACCTTCTTGCGCTATTGGTTCATAGGCAGTGGGTCTCGTGTCCATTTTACGGGTACAGGCACCCACTGTCAGAGCGTTCCAAGCCTGCCCTGGATCATGGATCAGGTTGGTGCTCAAGCTCGCGGGATAAAGCATCCAAGCGTTGATGTCGCGAATGTTCCCGGCCGATTGGATAAACAGCCTGGGGAACTCACCTTCGTTATCGGCATCTGCAGCCAGGCTATCCAGCTTTGAAGACCAGGAGGATGGGCGACCGCGGTCACGATAGTCCTCGGCGCTAACTGCTGAATTAAAGACCCTGGATCGATCCGCGTGGCTAATTTCTGGTCGCGCCACCCCTTCAGCAAAAAGAGACGCATGAAGCAGTGCGTTCCCCTCGTTCGCCCCATGGCTTGGAAGAAGCTTCACCGACTCAAGCCGATGATGAATGCTCACACGTTCAAGTGATGATAGGCAGTCGGTAAGATCGCCATAGGCTGCGAGGGCTGCCATGCCGGTGCCGTGGTTCTCCTCATCGTGCTTACCCCACTGAGGGTTAACGGTGTGAGTATCCTCTTCCTCGATCAGTGGACTGAGCAAGGGGTGGGCGCGATTGACACCAGAATCCAGCAAACAAATCCTGGGAGCGTGACGATTGACTGCTGGGAAATCAGTTCTCGCAACCAATTCATCCAGCCATTCGATTTGCTCTTCATTGGCCAAGTCATCGAAGCTGTCTGCGGTTTCTTTGGCTCGACGAAGCTCAGCGACACAGTTGAGCCCCATCACCGATTGCGAGAATTGGCGCTGGGAACCTTTCATCAGCACCACAGTTCGTTCGGGAAAATCAGCTCGTGCTTCGCTGACTACGCATCCACTACCTTCGACGATCTTAGTGAAATCGTTAATAACGGCCTGGCGCGCACCTCGTACCGGAAGCCACACCTCCCACCAAAACTCTTTTGATTTGTCGTCCGGCAGCAAATCTGGATCGTCTGTCCATAACGCTTCCAACTCGGCGTTGCGAATCGATTCGATCGTGTTGACTAGGTTACGGTGGTCTCGGGGATTACCATTCTTGTCCTTCTTCTCCTGAAGGTACTCCGTAACGATCCTCTCAAAGTGGTCGAGCTTGCCATCGGGGACGAAGACGTTGGCAATGGTCTGGTCTCCCTCTTGGCGTACGCTGAGGAGTTCGATTTTCTTGCGCTCATCACCAAGGCTTTGGAAAGCCATTTCCACATCGGGCTGACCGACGAACTGGATTTGCAAGCCCAAGCCGCTTTCAACATCTATCCCCTGTTGAAAGTTCTTAGCTGCTTCGGCCATCGGCTTCAATGCGTGCAGTTGATGCTGAAGTGACGCACCATGCTGCTGCCTTGGCAAATCTGGGATCTGCGGTTTTACGCCACCCTTAGAGGCATGTGCCGTGAAATCTCTCGGCTTAGAATTTTTTGGCAGTATTAAGTGTTCACGCTTTGCGTTTCTTTTGTCCGGCATGGCTCGCTGCTACGTTGTTTTGCCAATTTCTGGCTGAGCAGTTGGCGGTCCATCAATGCCTTGCCCAGCGTCTGTCCTTTGACGCGTTCTTCATCGTGCATAACGGCATCTTTGATAGCGTCATCCACCGCCCGCCGGATTTCGGCATAGCTCAAACCAGCAGCCTTTTCCCCAATGGCCTTGGTTGAAAAGGGCTTAGGCGCGAAATGTCCAAGCCGCGAACGAATAAGACTCGATGCTTGTTCAGCAGTCGGTAAGTGATACTCGATGACGTCATCGAAACGACGAAATAAGGCGTAGTCAAGGATCTCGGGGTGATTAGTCGCGGCAATGATTAGGCTATTTGACTGGTCTTCTTCGATCATCATCAAAAAGCTATTGAGTACCCGGCGTATCTCGCCAACATCATTTGGCATTCCACGCTGGGAACCAATTGCGTCGAACTCATCAAAAAAATAGACACCACGGACTTCAGCTATGGCATCAAAAACCTGCCTCAGCTTCGCCGCAGTTTCACCCATAAACTTGGTAATAAGCGTGTCCAAACGGACAAGAAAGAGCGGCACCCCGAGCTCACCAGCAAGAGCGGATGCGGTCATGGATTTACCCGTTCCTGGGGGGCCTACCAACAGCACCTTCCTGCGAGGAGAAAGCCCATGCTCTCGTAGACGAGAAAACATTCGTTGCTCTTTCAGCACTCGTTGCAACTGAGCTGATGCTGCGTCGTCGAGAACCATTTCAACGAAACGATCTTTTGGGTAGGTAACGCTCAGCAAGCCCGCCATTTCGCCGCGAGGCTTGGCAAGGGGTGTGGGGCTATTGCGTCGACCTTCAAGACTCACGCTGCTTTTAGCAGCATCGATCATGTCGCGCAGATCGGTCGCGAGCTTGCCATGGCCCGATTTAGCTTCGCGTGCGGCAACCTGCATCGCTACGGAATAGAACTGACTGTCATCCCGTTCGATGTGAGATTTCACGAGCGCTTTGAGCTGTTCGGCGCTGGCCATTTCTGTTACCTGATCTCTGCAAAAAAATGCCCAATCCGTGGCTATGGCGACGACGCGGTGCTCAGGATAGGAGGGACTCAATGACTCGCATCCTGCTCGCCAAAGCAGGATTACGTTATGCCACCATGGTAGCAGTTAGAGTCAAGGGAGACGACTCTATTCCTATGAGCGGTGTCCTGATTTGAGTTTGAGGGATCGTCCCCATTCAGACCTCGTCTGAGGCTCAGGAGCACCAGGATGGGCGTCAAGGAGGTGGTCATCTTGAAGTGGACTATGCTGACCTGTTGCTCTCAAATCTAATCGTGAGGTCCTCCATGGCAAACCCCAATCTGCTGGCCCGATTCAGAGATGAAGTCCTTCTGGCCGGGCCTGAAAGCTCCCTACCTAGCAACCTATCTCAGTTCTGGCTTGAGGAGCTCCAGAATCATCTGGAGAGGTATTTCGACGGTTTGAACTCGGAGCCAGATGCAGAAGAGAAGGATCTCGACATCTCCCTCCCACTCGCAGCGATCATCCACATCTTGCTCGCAAAGAACGGTGGTGAGGAGATATCCGAGAGCTCTGAAAAGCTGTACGAGTATTTCCAAGACTACCGGCTCGAACTGGCCCTTGAAGAGATCACGCGAAAGACTCATGTGGCTGCTGAGGCTGCAACCATTGAGACCATCTTCACCAACCGAGATGTCCTGGTCGAACAAGGCCCCCTTCTTCAATAGGTACCTCCACCGATGTCATCGCCGGCGGGCACGCTCCGAGGCATTGATGGAATGCATTTTGACGGCTGCCGAGATCAGTGAATGAAAGAAATAGCTGCGCCGATGTTCGATCTAATCGCATTGTCGCTTCCACGAGGGTTGGGGTTTGGGGACAACCCGCCTGTAGGGGCATGGCTTAGTGAGGACGGACTTTCTTGTGCCGCTCTAACTCGAAATATCCAATCCGGCGGCTTCGGAGTAGTCACCTTACGGCGTCGTGTCGATAGCGTGTGGGTGCTCCTCAGCCATGGTGAGTGCACCGCTCGCGAGTCCGAAGCCCGCACCTCAATCAGCCATTTTCTCAATACCCAAGCCCATCCGCTTCCACTCCCTTCAGGTGAACGACGACGTGCTCCTCTAAGCAGAATGGGTAAGCGCACACCAAGCGTGGTGTTCAAATCACTATTTGATCCAAGCCGCCGTATTGGGGCGTGGGCGCTGAATCAACTGTATCTCGCACTGCCATCCCCAGACAGAAATTGGGTTCCCGATTGCCAGACTGAGAATTTTCACACCCGCCTTTGGGAGGCCCACCTATTAGCAATTTTTCGTGAACAGGGACTTTTGGTCACCCAGCCTAAAGAATCACCCGATTTTCACATCGAGAATAGGCTGGGAGATGAGGCCTGGGTTGAAGCAGTGACAGCCAACCCGGAAGAGCGGTATGAGCATTTTGGCGCCTCGCCGGTCCCCCCACCCGTTGACCGACATGAGCGCTTCTTAGGAGCTGCTGCAGAAAGGTTTGTAAGCGTCCGGCGAACTCACCTTCCGAACTCCAGCATTAAGGGCGATGGTGTCCGCGTATTTTTAAGCGGACGCGA
>NZ_CAMZMX010000087.1:0-6526 GCF_947311875.1 Pseudomonas sp. PARCl1 | reverse complement strand
GCACCAAGGCGTTCGCGCGCGAATCCCACAGGAATAATTGGCCCGAAACAAACGTAGGAGCGAGCGCAGCTCGCGATTGCGCCGCGCGGGCGGCGCTCGCTCCAACAGGCGCTGCATACCTTGTGGCAAACACCTGTTAGCCCTGACACGATCCCTGTGGGAGCTGGCTTGCCGGCGATGAGGCCGTTACTTACTGCGAGTAAGTGCGCAGGAAATTGCCGATCCGCCCAATTGCCGCTTCCAGGTCATCGACCCGCGGCAAGGTCACCACGCGGAAGTGGTCCGGCCACGGCCAGTTGAACGCGGTACCCTGAACGATCAGCAGCTTCTCCGACAGCAGCAGGTCAAGGGCGAACTTCTCGTCATTGAGGATCGGGCACACCTTCGGGTCGATCCGCGGGAACGCATACAGCGCACCCATCGGCTTCACGCAGCTTACCCCAGGGATGTCATTCAGCAGTTCATAGGTGCGGTTGCGCTGCTCCAGCAGGCGCCCAGGTGGCAGCACCAGGTCATTGATGCTCTGGTAACCGCCCAGCGCGGTCTGGATGGCATGCTGCGCCGGCACGTTGGCACACAGGCGCATGTTGGCCAGCATGTCGATGCCTTCGATGTAGCTTTGCGCATGGTGCTTGGGCCCGGAAATGATCAGCCAGCCAGAGCGGAAGCCCGCCACCCGGTACGACTTGGACAGGCCGTTGAAGGTCAGGCACAGCAGGTCTGGCGCCAGCGAGGCGGTGCTGATGTGCACGGCTTCGTCGTACAGGATCTTGTCGTAGATCTCGTCGGAGAACACCACCAGGTTGTGCTGGCGGGCCAGCGCCAGCATGCCCAGCAGCAACTCCCTGGAATACACCGCGCCCGTCGGGTTGTTCGGGTTGATGATCACCAGGGCCTTGGTGTTCGGGGTGATCTTGGCCTTGATGTCCTCCAGGTCGGGGAACCAGTCGGCCTGCTCGTCGCACAGGTAGTGCACCGGCTTGCCGCCGGCCAGGCTCACGGCAGCGGTCCACAGTGGGTAATCGGGCGCGGGGATCAGCACCTCGTCACCGTTGTTGAGCAACGCCTGCATCGACATCACGATCAGCTCGGAGACGCCGTTGCCGAGGTAGATATCCTCGATGGTGACACCTTCGATCTCTTTCTGCTGGCAGTACTGCATCACCGCCTTGCGTGCACTGAACAGGCCCTTGGAGTCGCTGTAGCCCTGCGCGGTGGGCAGGTTGCGGATCACATCCTGGAGAATTTCGTCGGGCGCCTCGAAGCCGAAGGGCGCTGGGTTGCCGATGTTCAGCTTGAGGATGCGGTGGCCTTCCTCTTCCAGGCGCTTGGCGTGCTTGAGCACTGGGCCGCGAATGTCATAGCAGACATTGGCGAGCTTGTTCGATTTGCTGAACTGCATGATGGGATCCCGATTGAGAATACGCGCTACGCCCCGCCGAAAGGTTTGAAAGGGCAGGAAGCGGGTGACAGACTGAACGCCTGGCACACGAAGCCACCTAATATACGTGCCGCCCGCGCCCTGGAAAAGACGGCGTGGGGTGAATTTCAGCCTGCCGAGGTTCCTGCATGAAAAAGATCGAGAAAACCCTGGAAGAATGGCGGTCGATGCTCGACCCCGAGCAGTACCAGGTTTGCCGCCTGAAGGGCACCGAACGGCCGTTCAGCGGCAAGTACAACAGCGAGCGCCGCGACGGCATTTACCATTGCATCTGCTGCAGCCTGCCGTTGTTCGACGCCCAGACCAAGTTCGATTCCGGCTGTGGCTGGCCGAGCTTCTACGCGCCGATCGAAGACAGCGCGATGATCGAGATCCGCGACACCTCCCATGGCATGATCCGTACCGAAGTCACCTGTGCCCGCTGCGATGCGCACCTGGGCCACGTGTTCCCCGACGGCCCGCCACCGACTGGCCTGCGCTACTGCATCAACTCGGTGTGCATCGACTTGCGCCCGCGCGACTGACCGGAGCCCGACCATGGCTGGATCGATACTGGACATTCCCTGCGTGACCCTGGGCGGCGAGCACAAGACCCTCGGCGACTACCCCGGCAAGGCGTTGCTGGTGGTCAATACCGCCAGCCAGTGCGGCTTTACCCCCCAGTACAAGGGGCTGGAGCAACTGTGGCAGGCCTACCGCGGGCGTGGCCTGGTAGTGCTGGGCTTTCCGTGCAACCAGTTTGGCCAGCAGGAGCCGGGCGAGGCGCGGGAAATTGCGCAGTTCTGCGAACGCAATTTCGGCGTGAGCTTCCCGCTGTTCCGCAAGGTGGACGTCAACGGCCCCGGCACCCACCCGTTGTATGTCGAACTGAAGCAGCGTGCCCCAGGCTTGCTTGGCTCGCAGAAGGTCAAGTGGAACTTCACCAAGTTCCTGCTCGACCCGGCCAGTGGCCAGGTCACGCGTTATGCGCCTTTCACCAAGCCGCAGGCACTGGAAGCGGACATCGAGTGCCTGCTCAGCCGCTGAGCGGCACCCAGTGGTCGACCAGCGCCAGCAGCTCTTCGCGGCGGAACGGTTTGGCCAGGTAGTCGTTCATGCCCGCGGCCCGGCAGCGCTCGCGCTCTTCGGGCATGGCGTTGGCGGTGAGGGCGACGATGGGCAGGTGCGGCCAGCGGCCGCTCTGGCGAATGCGCCGGCTGGCCTCGTAGCCGTCCATCACCGGCATGTTGCAGTCCATCAGCACCAGGTCGAAGGGTTGCCGTTCCAGCGCCGCCAGGGCCTCGGCGCCCTGGGTTGCCAGTTCGACCTGGCAACCGAGCTTGGCCAGCATCCCCTTGGCCACCAGCTGGTTCACCGGGTTGTCTTCTACCAACAAGATGCGCGCGCGGCCTTCGCCCTGGGTCACGGGCGGCGTGGCCAGCGGGTGTTCCGGCTCATGGCCTTGCAAGGTTCGGCGCAGGGTCTGGTACAAGGCGTTGCGCGCCAGCGGGCGGGCCAGCTGGTGCAGCGGTGCCAAAGCCAGCGACTGCTCTTGGGAAAGGAAGTTGCCGTAGGCGGTAACCAGCAGGATCGGCGCTTGCAGGGCCGGGCGCAGTTCGAATAGATGGTCCACGTCATCGGTTATCAACAGGTCGAACGCGGTGGCCTGCAGGGCCATGCGGCTGTCGTGCCGCTGGTAGCTCAAGCCCCAGGCGGGCAACACGCGCTGCAAGAGCTCGTGCAGCCCGCTGCCCGCCGCACTGAGGGCGGCCACGCGGCCTTGCAGGGGCTGTGGCGGGATGGCTTCAGTGTGCGCAGCCAGCGGCAGCTCGGCGGTGAAGCAACTGCCAAAGCCCGCTTCGGAGCTTATCTGCAGGTGCCCCTGCATGGCTTTGCACAGGTTGCGGGTCAGGGCCAGGCCAAGGCCGGTGCCGCCGTACTGGCGGGTGATCCCGGCGCCGGCCTGGGTGAAGGGCTGGAAGATGCGCACCTGGGCCTCTTCAGGGATGCCGATGCCCGTGTCACGCACTTGCAGGCGCACGCCGCCGGCAATGCGCTCAAGGCGTATATCGACGCGGCCGAAGCGGGTGAACTTCAAGGCATTGGACAGCAGGTTGCTGACGATCTGCCGCACCCGCGTGGGGTCGCCCAGCACGCTGCTGGGGAAGTCGCCGGCGATCAGGCAGGTCAGCTCCACGCTCTGTGCGGTGTTCTGCGACAGCAGGTTGGCGGTGTCTTCGACCATCGAGCCCATGTCGAAGGCAATGCGCTCCAGTTCCAGCTGGCCGGCGTCGAACTTGGACAGGTCGAGAATATCGTTCAGCAGTTCGACCAGTACCTTGCCCGAGTCGTGGGCAATCGCCAGCTGCTGGCGTTGCTCGCTGGGCAACGGGTTATCCAGCGCCAGGGCGATCATGCCGAGCATGCCGTTGAGCGGGGTGCGGATTTCGTGGCTCATGTTGGCAAGGAAGGCGGCGCGGGCCTGGGCCATGTCCAGCGCCCGCCGGCGGGCCTGTTCCAGCTCCTGGTTGGTCAGGCTCAGGCTGCTGTTGCTGGCCTTCAGCTCGTTGGTGCGTGCCGAGACGATGTCTTCCAGCTCGTTGAGGTACTGGGTCAGGCGGTTTTCCGCGGTGCGCCGCTGCTCGATTTCGGTGGCCATGCTGACGAACTGTTGGTTGGCCACTTTCACCAGCACGCCGATTTCATCAAGTTCGTGGCCGTGCGGGCATTCCAGGCGGGTTTGCCGGGGTTTGCGCGGGTCGCTGCCGCTGAGCGCACTGATAACGGTGACCAGTGGCTTGGTCAACATCAGGTAGAACAGTGCCAGCAGCAGGCCTGTCAGCACCAGGCTGCGGGCAAAACCGTTGAGCAGGGTGATGCCGGCACGGTCGAGAAAGCGGCTGCCGAAGGCGAAGGTGTCGACGTCCAGGTACAGGGTGCCAAGGTATTCCTCGGGCATATGGGTAAGGTACAGGCTTTCGCTCAACTGGCGCTGTTCGCCGAACAGGAAGTCGCTCAGCGGCCGTAGACGGTCTTGCAGGCGTGGGCGCTCGACATCGGCCAGGACCGTCTGGTTGTTGTCGATCAGCCGTGCGCGGATCACCGCCGGCGACTGCAGCAGGCCGCGGGTCAGTTCCAGGGCCAGTTCCGAGTCGATGTTGTAGGCGATACGCGAGGCCGGGTTGTGGCTGATTTGCAGCAAGGCCCGCACTTCACGGTTGATGGATGCGTCTACGCTGGCATAATCGATGCCGATCTGGATGAGACTGAGCAATGTTCCCAGGATGAAGCCGACCAGGACTGTCAACCGGGCTTGCTTGTATGACAGGCGATTGGTGAACTTGATATCCATGAGTTCCGAGCTGGTTTCCCATTCCTTGCGCTGCGCAAGCATAGCCGATCATCCCCGGCTGCTGGTGGGTCTGTCTGTTCATTTCAGTTGATCGCCAAGCGGGGGCCGCTTTGCGCCCCTTCGCGGGCCCCAGGCCAAACACAATCCTTGTAGGAGCGGGCAAGCCCGCGAAGGGGCGCGCAGCGGCCCCAAAAAACTGAAATTGCTAGGAGTCGTCATGGACGCTCGCTTGATCGCTTTCCTGGACCGCGCCGAATCGGTACTGGCGCGCCTCGAACCCCTGCTGCCGGCCCCGCGCCCGCACATCGACTGGGCCACCACCCTGGCTGCCCGCTGGCAGCGCGATGGCCGCAGCGGCTACCTGCTGCCGCTGGAAGTCAGCCTGGACATCCGCCTCACCGACCTGATCGGCGTCGACAAACAGCGTGACCAGCTGGGCCGCAACACGCACCAGTTCATCAAAGGCATGCCCGCCAACCACGCCTTGCTGTGGGGTTCGCGCGGCACCGGCAAGTCGTCGCTGGTGCGTGCGCTGCTGGCCGAGCACGCCAGCGCCGGTTTGCGCCTGATCGAAATCGAACGCGACCACCTGGCCGACCTGCCGCGCGTGGTCGAGCAACTGCAGAAGCTGCCGCAGCGCTTCATCCTGTTCTGCGACGACTTGTCGTTCGAGGCCGGGGAGGGCGACTATCGGGTGCTCAAGAGCGTGCTCGATGGCTCGCTGGAGCAGGCACCGGACAATGTCCTGCTGTACGCCACTTCCAACCGCCGCCACCTGGTGCCGGAAAAGGAGAGCGACAACGAAAACTGGAAAAGGGTCGACGGCGAGCTGCACCCCAGTGAAGCGGTGGAGGACAAGATCGCGCTGTCCGACCGCTTTGGCCTGTGGCTGTCGTTCTACCCGTTCACCCAGGCGCACTTCCTTGACGTGGTCGAGCACTGGATCGGCCAGCTGGCGGCCCCGGCCGGGCTGGCCTGGCAGCGTGACGAAGCGCTGGAAATTCTCGCCGTGCGCTGGGCTACCGGCCGCGGTAACCGTAATGGCCGTTGTGCCTATCAGTTCGCTCGCTACTGGGTCGGGCTGCAATTGCTGGAGCAAAAGTAAATGATCGACCTCAATGCCAGTGGCGCCGGCCTCGACGGCTACCACCTGCTGGCGGCGCAAGTGCAGGCGCTGTTTGCCGACGAACGTGATTTCATCGCCAATGCCGCGCAGTTTTCGGCATTTCTCTACCACCAGGTAGGCGACCTGAACTGGGCGGGCTTCTACCTCAACCGTAACGGGCAACTGGTGCTGGGCCCGTTCCAGGGCCAGGTGGCGTGCGTGCGCATTCCGTTCGGCAAAGGCGTGTGCGGCGCGGCGGCTGCCACCGGCAAGACCCAGCGGGTCGAGGACGTGCATGCGTTCCCGGGGCACATTGCCTGCGACAGTGCGTCGAACAGCGAGCTGGTGATACCGCTGGTGAAGGAGGGCAGGCTGATTGGTGTGCTGGACCTGGACAGCCCGAGGCTGGCGCGATTCAGCGAGGCGGACCAGGTGGGGCTGGAGCGCCTGGCGGCGATCTTCTTGGAGCTGACTGACTGCTGATTGTTGTGTTGCCTGGGCTGGCCCTATCGCCGGCAAGCCAGCTCCCACTAGGTAACCGCAGGCTCGAAGACCTGTGCAGTAACCTGTGGGAGATTCTATGGTTCCTGGCAAGGGTAGCCGGAGCATCTTCAGCGCCTGTGAGATCGAGCGCCGCCCGCGCGGCGCA
>NZ_CAMZMX010000086.1:0-6579 GCF_947311875.1 Pseudomonas sp. PARCl1 | reverse complement strand
GCCTGAGTCCCGTGGCATACAGGAATCAGGCCGCAGCAGCCTAATCAAAGATTGTCCAACAAATGGGGCGCACCTCAGGGACCTCATGTCCCCGGTGGGAGCGGGTTCACCCGCGAAGCAGGCGCCTCTGCTTTCAACGCACTCTGTCAAACTGCTCTGGCCAGTCCCTGCGGGTAAACACCTGCCCTTCCCGCCGCACCCGCCGTACTTCCTCAAGGTCCACGTCACACACCAGCCACTGGCTTCTGCCCGGCTCCAGCGCTGCGCTCAAGGCAACCACACCGTCCCCCGGCATGCCATGGTCCGGCGGTACGAACAACCCTGCCCGGCCAATATTCTCATCCAGCGCCGGCGACCAGGCCGCCAGCCCTACCGTCGGGCTCTGCAACACCGCTATCTGGTTCTCCAGCGCCCGTGCCTGGGCACCGATGCGCACCCGGTGATAGCCCGCCTCGGTGTCGGTGCAGCTCGGTGCCAGGATCAGGTCGGCACCCAACTCGGCCAACTGCCGGGCCAGCATCGGGAACTCATTGTCGTAGCAGATCAGAATGCCCACACGCCCCAGTGCAGTATCGAACACCCGCAGCCCCTGGCCTGCGCTGATGCCCCACTGCTCTCGCTCGAAGCGGGTCATCATCAGTTTGTCCTGGTAGCCCAGCGGCCCCTCGGGACCGAACAGCCAGGCGCGGTTGCGGTAGGCACCGTCATTGTCCAGCACCGGCACGCTCCCCGGCTGCAGGTAGATGCCCCAGCGCCTGGCCATGCTTTCACACAAGGCTGCCCAGGCGCCGATCAGCGGTTGGATCCCGGCAATCGAACCCAGCAGGTCGCCCCGCTGTTCACCTCTCAACTGGCCGCTGAGTACCAGCCCGGCATACTCGGGCAGCAACAGCAAACGGGCGCCCGCCGCCACCGCTTCGGCGCACAGGCCCTGCAGGTGGTCGGCGTAGGCGTCCCAGGTTTCATGCAGTTCGATGGCGTACTGGCAGGCCGCCAGGCGGATCATACCGGCAGTTCCTTCAGCCAGAACGACATCAGCTTGTCGGAGCTTTCCTGCTCGTCCAGGTCACGCCAGGCATAGCGGGTGCGCAGCGACGGGTCGTGCAGGAAACCGCGGTTACGCCAGAAGCCATGCAACGGCTTGTAGTCTGCAGGCCGGCGCGGGTGTACACCGGGCCGCTCGACCGCACAGAACGCGCAGTAGTCGAACTCGGCCAGTTTGTGGGCATAAGACTCGCGTTCGATGAAGAAACGCACGCCCAAACCTTGGCCGCGGTACTCCGGCAACACCAGCGACTCACCAAAGTAATAAACGCTGGCCGGGTCCCGCCCCTGGGCCAGGAACGGCTGCTGGAACTCCGGCGCCACGTCCACCAGCGGCAGGCCGGTAGATGCACCCACAACCTGGCCTTGGTCCAGCGCCAGCACCACCAGGCTGCGCCCGGAACGGGCATAGTTGGCCAGGTAGTCGGCTTCGTACTCCGGGGTGCCGTCGTACAGGTAGGGGAACTCGCGGAATACGGTAAGGCGCAAGCGAGCGAGGTCATCGATATAGGGCGCGATAGCGGCGCCGTGCAACAGGCGTATTTCCATGCTTGGCGGTCGTTTTGTCGATGTGGATGACGCGCTCGGCTAAGCCGGGCTTGAGGGGGAACCGTATCATCCGGAGCAACGACCCGCCTTTTCCCTACACGACAGGTATTGTTCCATGACCGCTACCGAACTGGTAAATGCGTACTACGCCGCCTTCAACGCCGGCGACATGCCGGGCTTTCTGGCACTGCTCAGCGAAGACGTGATCCACGACATCAACCAGGGCGAGCGGCAGATGGGCAAGGCCAGGTTTGCAGCGTTCATGGACAAGATGAACCGCTGCTACCGCGAGCGCCTGGCCGACATCGTGGTCATGCAGAACGCCGACGGCAGCCGTGCGGCGGCGGAGTTCACCGTGCATGGCCAGTACCTGGCCAATGACGATGGGTTGCCGCCGGCGAACGGGCAGACCTACGTGCTGCCGGCCGGGGCCTTCTTCTACATCCATTGCGGCAAGATTGCCCGCGTGACCAACTACTACAACCTCAATGACTGGGTTGAACAGGTAGGTTGAGCCTGTACAGGCCTGTTCGCGGGTTCACCTGCGAACACGCCTGTCAGGCGATGCGGGTGCCCAGCACCTTGAGGAAGGCCGCCAGCCACGCCGGGTGCGCCGGCCAGGCCGGGGCGGTTACCAGGTTGCCATCCACATGGGCCTGGTCCACGGCGATGTCGATGAACGTCCCACCCGCCAGCCGCACCTCCGGCGCACACGCCGGGTAGGCGCTGCATTCGCGCCCTTCCAGCACCCCGGCCGCTGCCAGCAACTGCGCACCATGGCACACTGCTGCAATTGGCTTGCCAGCCTGGTCGAACGCCCGCACCAGCTCCAGCACCTTCTCATCCAGGCGCAGGTACTCCGGCGCCCGGCCACCCGGGATCAGCAGCGCGTCGTAGCGCTCGGGCCGCACCCGCACGAAATCGAAGTTCAGGGCAAAGTTGTGCCCGGGTTTTTCGCTGTAGGTCTGCTCACCCTCGAAATCATGAATCGCGGTACGCACGGTCTGCCCCGCCAGCTTCTCCGGGCACACCGCGTGCACCGTGTGGCCGACCATGCTCAGTGCCTGGAACGGCACCATTGCTTCGTAATCCTCGACGTAATCGCCGACCAGCATCAGAATTTTTTTCGCCGTCATCGCACACACTCCTTCGCTCGCCCGTGAACAGTCATTGCACGATAGCCGCTATCAGTCGCGGCGGTCGAGCAGGTTCACCACCAGCCGGTCGAGCCAGCCCCAGATGCGCTGCTTAACCCGCCGCCACAGCGGCCGGGCGTGCCAATGGGCCAGGTCGACTTCCTCGCTCAGGGCAAAATCGCGCTCGAAGCTGGCGACCACGGCCGCCGTCAGCGGTGGGTCCAGTGCCTCGATGTTGGCTTCCAGGTTGAAGCGCAGGTTCCAATGGTCGAAGTTGCAGGAGCCAACGCTGACCCAGTCGTCCACCACGGCCATCTTCAGGTGCAGGAAGCACGGCTGGTACTCGAAAATGCGTACACCGGCGCGCAGCAGGCGCGGGTAGTAGCGGTGCCCGGCATACCGGACCGAGGGGTGGTCGGTGCGCGGCCCGGTCAGCAGCAGCCGCACGTCCAGGCCCTTGCTGGCAGCCCGGCGCAAGGAACGGCGGACACTCCAGGTTGGCAAGAAGTAGGGTGTGGCCAGCCATACCCGTTGCTTGCCGCTGTTCAAAGCGCGCACCAACGCGTGCAGGATGTCCTGGTGCTGACGGGCGTCGGCGTAGGCAACCCGGCCCATGCCCTGCCCCTGCGCCGGCACCTTGGGCAGGCGCGGCAAGCCAAAGCCCTCGGCGGGGCGCCATGCGGTGCGGCGGTTGTTGGCATGCCACTGGCGGTCGAACAGCAATTGCCAGTCGGCCACCACCGGGCCTTGCATCTGCACCATCACCTCGTGCCAGTCACTGCGCGCCTGGCCGGGTGTCCAGAACTCATCGGTTACGCCCGTGCCGCCGACCACGGCCCAGCGCTCGTCCACCAACAGCAGCTTGCGGTGGTCGCGGTACAAGTTGCGCAGGCCGCGCTTCCAGCGCAGGGGGTTGTACCAGCGCAGCTCCACCCCCGCCGCCAGCAAGCGCTGGCGTAGCATGCTGTTGAAGGCCAGCGAACCGTAGTCGTCGAACAGGCAGCGCACTCGCACACCCCGCCGGGCCGTGTGCTCCAGCGCTTCGACCACCGCCTCGGCACAGGCCCCAGCCTCGACCAGGTAGAGTTCCAGGTCTACCTGCGATTCGGCGCGCTCGATCGCCGCAAGCATGCGCGGAAAGAACTCGGGGCCGTCGATCAGCAGCTCGAACTGGTTACCCTCACGCCAGGGAAATACCGGCCCCGGCATGTCAGCGCGCGGTGAAAATCAGCACCGCATTGACCGGCACCGACGGGTTGATGGATTTGAGCTTGGCAAACTTGCGCAGGTTTTCCAGCCCCGGCAGCAGGCCAAAGTCCTCGGCACGCAGCAGCAGTGGCTCGAGGGTGACCACCTGGAACCGTCGCGCATCCAGGCGGGTTGCCAGCAACAAGGCGTTGTAGCGGTGCGACTGCCCGTGCAAGGTGACCGTCAGCGGCAGGCGCAGCTCGATCTGGGCACCATCGGCCAGGTCATTGATCGGGCGCAGGTCGATTTGCGCCTTCACCGTGGCCTCGGCAAAGCGGCCGACCTCGAACAGCTGGTCACGCATCTGCTCGTCACGCAGGGGGATGCCACTGCTGACCGAATCCATCTCGATGCGCAAGCCCGCCACGCCCTTGTTGTCGACCGAACCATGCAGCACCAGGAAGCGATGCACTTCGGCGGTATCGCCGTTCTTGCCGGTAATGAACGACAAGCGCGAAGACTCGCCATCGAGGTGCCAGTTGGCATGGGCGGGCGGGCAAACAGCCAGCAACAGGGCGAAGAGCGCGGAGGGCAACTTGAACATGACAAATCTCAGAAAACCAAGCCGCCAACCTTACCCGCCCGCTTTACCGGCAGCAAGCGGCGTGCCCTGCTGGGGCTTGCGCACTCATGCAGAGCCCACAGCAGCCCAAGCCTTGTGCAGCCGTTTCTCCCGCGCCGCCGCGTCTACCTGCGGCCGCAGGGCCTGGAATGGCACGTACAAGCCCCAGGGGGTTGTCACGCAAGCATCACCAAAGCTTCACCGGGGTGACACCGCGTCTGCCTAGGCTGACTTTGCACAACAAAGCCGACCGGCCGCAACCCTTCATGGCTGGCTTATGGAGACTCGCAATGACTCGGATCGCTCACGCTGGCGACAACAGCACTGAACGCCGTCTGCAAGCCGAACGCCTGGTTGGCGCCAAGGCGCTGCAAGAAGCCCAAGCCTTGCGTTACCAAGTGTTCAGCGCAGAATTCAAGGCCAAACTCAAAGGTGCCGAGCACGGCCTGGACATGGACGACTACGACGTGCACTGCCGCCATATTGGTGTACGCGACCTGAGTACCGGCAAGCTGGTGGCCACTACCCGGCTGCTTGACCACCAGGCCGCCAGCAGCCTGGGGCGGTTCTACAGCGAAGAAGAATTCCGCCTGCACGGCCTGTTGCAGCTGCAAGGGCCGATCCTTGAACTGGGGCGCACCTGCGTAGCCCCCGCCTACCGCAACGGCGGCACCATTGCCGTGCTCTGGGGCGAGCTGGCCGAGGTCCTCAACGAAGGCCGCTACCGTTACCTGATGGGCTGCGCCAGCATCCCCATGCAGGACGGTGGCGTACAGGCCCAGGCCGTGATGCAGCGACTGCGCGAGCGCTACCTGTGCACCGAGCACTTGCGCGCCGAACCGAAGAAGCCGCTGCCGAACCTGGCGCTGCCCAACAACGTCATCGCCGAACTGCCACCGCTGCTCAAAGCCTACATGCGCCTGGGTGCAAAGATCTGCGGCGAGCCGTGCTGGGACGAAGACTTCCAGGTCGCCGACGTGTTCATCCTGCTCAAGCGCGACGACCTGTGCCCGCGCTACGCCCGCCACTTCAAGGCGGCAGTCTGATGCCCAGGCTGCGGGTGCTGGCCCGCGTCTGCAGGCTGCTGCTGGTCGTGCTGCTCGGCGTGCTGATGGCCAGCGTGATCGCCGTGGGGCAGCGGCTAGGCCTGAAGGCCTCGCTCGAAAGGCGCCAGCGCTGGACCTGCCTGTTCATGAAGCGCCTGGTCGCAGCCCTGCCCTTCGACGTGCAGGTGCGCGGGGCGCTGCCGCAGCGGCCGATGTTGTGGGTCAGCAACCATGTGTCGTGGACCGACATCCCCCTGCTGGGCATGCTGATGCCCCTGTCATTCCTGTCCAAGGCCGAAGTGCGCCAGTGGCCGCTGGCCGGCTGGCTGGCGGAACAGGCCGGCACCCTGTTCATTCGTCGTGGGGGCGGCGACAGCGAACGGCTGCGCGAGCAGATGGCCAGGCAACTGGGCCTGGCCAGGCCGCTGCTGATCTTTCCTGAAGGCACCACCACCAGCGGTCACGCCTTGCGCACTTTCCATGGCCGCCTGCTGGCAGCGGCCATCGACCGTGGCGTAGCGGTGCAGCCAGTGGCTGTCCAGTACCTGCGTGACGGTCAGATCGACCCGGTTGCGCCCTTTGTTGGTGACGATGACCTGGTGGCGCACCTGCTGCGCCTGTTCGCCCAGCCACGTGCGCAGGTGTGCATTCACCTGTTGCCGCCGATCGGGACCGTGGGCAAGGAACGTGCGCTGCTGGCAATGCAGGCACAGCAGGCGATTCACCTGGCGTTGTATGGGTTCGAAAACGTCGAGGCGGCGCCACGGCGGCCGGCGCGGGCTGCCTGATCTCTATCCCATGTTGCGGCACTATCGCCGGCAAGCCGGCTTTACAGGTACTGCATTGGCTTGCAAACCTGCAGTGAACTTGTGGGAGATTCTATGGTTTCTGGCAAGGGTAGCCGGAGCATCTTCAGCGCCTGTGAGATCGAGCGCCGCCCGCGCGGCGCAATCGCGAGCTGCGCTCGCTCCTACGTTTGTTTCGGGCCAGTAAC
>NZ_CAMZMX010000085.1:0-6699 GCF_947311875.1 Pseudomonas sp. PARCl1 | reverse complement strand
TGCCCTACTGAAAAGCGGAGACGAGTATCGGTCAAAAGCCGCTTAAAAAACTTCCCTAAAACCATAGAATCTCCCACAGGGATCGCAAATCTTGAGAATTGTGAGAAATCTGTGGGTATTTCCACAGGTACGCACAAGTCTTGAAGGTTATGGGGTATCTGTGGGAGATTCTATGGTTCCTGGCAAGGGTAGCCGTTGCATCTTCAGTGCCTGTGAGATTGAGCGCCACCCGCGCCGGCGAGCGTTTCTCTGCTTGGGCATGGCCGAACACTTCGGTCAGCCGCGAAGGTATGCGTGCCAGGTGCGAGGTGATGGTGCCCAGGTCTTCGCCACGGTGGGTGAGCGCCACGTAAATCAAGCCACCGGCATTGATCACGTAATCGGGCGCATACAGTATCCCGCGGGTCTCCAGCTGGTCAGCCACCTGCAAGGTGGTCAGCTGGTTGTTCGCCGCCCCCGCCACTGCCGCGCAGCGCAGTTGCATCACGCTCTGCCCGTTCAGCACGGGCCCCACACCGCACGGGGCAAAGATGTCGCAGGGGGTGCTGATCAACGCATCGTGGGTCACCGGGTGGGCATCGAGCTGCTCAACAGCCAGCCGTACCCGCCCTGTGTCCAGGTCACTCACCAACAGTTCCGCCCCCGCCGCATGCAGTTGTTCGGCCAGGGCGTAGCCAACATTACCCAGCCCTTGCACCGCTACCCGCAGGCCTTCGAGGTTGTAGCTGCCCAAGCGGGCATAGGACGTGGCGCGGATGCCGGCGAATACCCCCATTGCCGCATGCGGTGAGGGATCACCCGAGGCCGTGGTACTGGTCACATGCGGCGTGCTCTGGGCGATGCAGTCCATGTCCAGGGTCGAGGTGCCACTGTCCACGGCAATGATGAAACGCCCTTGCAAGGTATCGACGAAGCGGCCGAAGGCCTCGAACAAAGCTGCGCGGTTTTCCACATGCGGGTTGCGCAAGATCACCGCCTTGCCGCCCCCAACGGGCAAGCCCGCCAGTGCCGCTTTGTAGCTCATGCCCTGGGCCAGGCGGATGGCGTCGGCCATGGCGCTTTCGTCATCGGCGTACGGCAGGTAGCGGCAGCCACCCAGCGCCGGCCCCAACTGCTGGCTGTGGATCGCCACCACCGCTTTCAGGCCCGTGGGCGGGTCGGTGAACAAGTGCAGTGACTGGGTACGGGTGCTTTGCATCAGCGCGAACATCGACAGGCTCCCCAACAGGTGCTGCACCCAGTATAAGCCCGGCCTCATGTTTGCAGCCGCCGGCAGACCACTGGACGAAACCCCGCACGGCAGCTAATACTCAAGCGAGTGTGGAGAAGCCCCATGAACCCACGTCAAGCCTGCCTGGCCTGCCTGGAACGCGAGCCCGTCGCCCTGCTGGAAGCCGCATTGTGGGTTGCCGCCGAGCACGACCCTAACGTCGCGCCTGCCGCCAGCCTTGCCACCGTGCACGACCTGCAGCGCGAAATCAGTGCCCACCTGCCCATGCTACCGTTGAGTGAACTGGCACAGCCTCTGCTGCGCCAACTGAATGCACTGGGGTTTGTGCAAGACGAATACCTGCCGTTGCGGCCACATGCCGCCATGCTGGACAAGGTGCTGCAACGCCGCCGAGGCCAACCGCTGGCCCTGGCCATCCTCGCCCTCGAGCTGGCCAGGCGTTTGTGCATACCGCTGGAGGGCGTGGGTTTTCCCGGGCACTTCCTGTTGCGCGTGCCGGGTGCCGACCACCTGCTCGACCCCTGTGGCGGCAGGCGCCTGTACCCCAGCGACTGTCGCGAGCTGCTGGCACGCCAGTTTGGCCCCGACCTCCCGCTGACGGCAGAGCACCTGCGCACCGCCAGCGCGCAGCAGATGCTGCAGCGCCTGTCGCGCAACCTGCGCCAACTGCATATCAGCAATGACAACCACCTGGCGGCGTTGATCGACGCCGAACGGGTCATGCAATTAGGGCCGGTGCAGGTCGCGGACTACATGACCCGCGCCTCGCTTTACCAACACCTGGACTGCCCCCAAGCCGAACGCTACGACCTGGAGCATGCCCTGCTGCTGACGGAAGACCCGGTCCAGCGCCTGAAGCTGTGCGAGCGCATCGGCAAGCTTCCGGCGGCGAACCGCTCACTTCACTGAGCCGGGGTGTCCGGCTGCCGGGCCGGGTGGGCCTGGGCGAATGCCGGGTGCGCGGCTGCCAGTGCGGCAACCCGTTGAATGCGCGGGCAACCGCCAAGGTCGACAGCGAAACGCTCAGCCGCGTACAACTGCGGAATCAGGTACACATCGGCCAGGCCCGGGGTATCGCCAAAACAGAAACCCTCATCGCCAATCAACTGTTCCACGGCCGCCAGCCCCTGGCTGATCCAGTGTGCGATCCAGTCGTTCACCTGGGCCTCGTCCTGACCGCCCTGGCGCAGCCGGTTCAGCACGCTGACATTGTGCAGCGGGTGAATGTCGCAACCGATGATCGCCGCCACACCGCGCACCTTGGCCCGCCGCTCGGCATTGGCCGGCAGCAGGGCGGGCTGTGGGTACACCTCTTCCAGGTACTCGATGATCGCCGGCGACTGCACCAGCACTTCACCGCCGTCATTGCGCAAGGCTGGCACGCGGCCCTGCGGGTTGACGGCCCTGTAGCCGGCGCCACGCTGTTCACCTTGCAGCAGGTTCACCGGCAAGGCCTGGTAGGCCAGGCCCTTGAGTGCCAGCGCGATGCGCACCCGGTACGACGAGGTGGAACGGTAATAGGTGTACAGCTCCATGCCCTGCCCCCTCAGTTGGCCGCGACTACCGTGCCACGGCATTCGCCGAAGCCGATGCTGGCCACGCCGTCACGCTGGCAGCGGGCGCGCAGGATGATCTCGTCACCGTCTTCGAGGAACTTGCGCACCTCGCCACTGGCCAGCTCCACCGGCAGTTTGCCGCCTTCGGTGATTTCCAGCAGGCTGCCGTACGAGCCAGGGGTGGCACCGGAGAGGGTGCCCGAGCCGAACAGGTCGCCCGGCTGCAACTGGCAGCCGTTGACGCTGTGGTGGGCAACCAGTTGGGCCACGGTCCAGTACATGCTGCGGGTGTTGCTCAAGGTCAGGCGGTGCGGGGCAAGGCCCTGCTCACGCATGCGCGCGGTCAGCAACAGCACTTCCAGCTCGATATCGAACGCGCCCGCAGCCTGGTCGCGCTCGTCCAGCAGGTACGGCAGTGGCTGCGGGTCGCCTTGCGGCCGGGCCGGCTGGGCGCAGCGGAACGGCGCCAGCGCCTCGGCGGTGACCACCCACGGCGAAATACTGGTAATGAAGCTTTTCGACAAGAACGGCCCCAGCGGCTGGTATTCCCAGGCCTGGATGTCGCGCGCCGACCAGTCGTTGAGCAGGCACAGGCCGGCCACGTGTTCGGCAGCATCACCTACCGCAATCGCTTCACCCATGGCGTTGCCCTGGCCTACCCAGATACCCAGTTCCAGTTCGTAGTCCAGGCGCGCACAGGGGCCAAAGCTGGGCTCGGTGTGCCCGGCCGGCAAGGTCTGCCCCTTTGGCCGGCGCACCTCGGTACCCGAGGGGCGGATGGTCGAGGCACGGCCGTGATAACCGATCGGCACGTACTTGTAGTTGGGCAGCAACGGGTTGTCGGGGCGGAACAGCTTGCCGACGTTCTTGGCGTGCTCGATACCCACGTAGAAGTCGGTGTAGTCACCGATCTGCGCCGGTACGTGCAACTGGCAGTCGCCGGCGTTGAGCAGGGCCGGCTTCAGCGCCGCCTGGTGTTCGCTGTGTTCACCCAGCAATGCCTGCAAGCGTTCGCGCAGGGCCACCCGCGCGCTGCGCCCCAATGCGAAGAATGCGTTCAGTGCCCCACCCCGGGTCGCCTCGACGGCAGCCTTGGCTGCGCCGTCGAACAGGCCGGCGGCCAGCACCGCCTCCAGGTCGAGGATTGCGTCGCCAATGGCCACGCCACAGCGCTTGGCTTCACCTGGCCGGCTGAAGATGCCCATTGGCAGGTTCTGCAGCGGGAAGTCGCTGTGCCCGTTGGCGTGCTCGACCCAGCTACGGGCAATGGCAGTGTGGTTCATGGGTTATCTCCGGTTCGGGTTGAAGGTGCTCGGCAAGGTGGCCCAGCAACTATCGTAGTCGGTCTGCAATTGCGGGCATTGCAGCGCCTGCACGCTCGGGCGCAGCACCTGGCTGGTCTCGAACATGAACGCCATGGTGTTGTCGACCTTGTGCGGGGCCAACTCGGCGGCAATGGCTTTTTCGCAGGTTTCGGCATCGGGCCCGTGGGCGCTCATCACCCCGTGCAACGACGCCCCACCCGGCAGGAAGCCCTCGGCCTTGGCATCGTAGGCACCCTGGATCAGGCCCATGAACTCGTTCATCAGGTTGCGGTGGAACCACGGTGGGCGGAAGGTGTTCTCGGCCACCATCCAGCGCGGCGGGAAGATCACGAAGTCCATGTTGGCCAGGCCATGCACGCTGGTCGGCGACGTCAGCACGGTGAAGATCGACGGGTCCGGGTGGTCGAAACTGACCGTACCCAACGTGTTGAAGCGGCGCAGGTCGTACTTGTACGGCACGTTGCTGCCATGCCAGGCAACCACGTCCAGCGGCGAATGCTGCAGTTCGCAGGCCCAGTGCTCACCCAGAAACTTCTGCACCAGCTGCTGCGGGCCGGTGGTTTCTTCGTAGTGCGCCACCGGGGTGAGGAAATCCCGCGGGTTGGCCAGGCCATTGCTGCCGATCGGGCCCAGGTCCGGGAGGCGCAAGGGGGCGCCGTGGTTTTCGGCGATGTAGCCGCGGGCCTGGCCGTCGAGCAACTCGACACGGAACTTCATGCCACGCGGGATCACCGCAATCTCCAGCGGCTCGACCTGCAGCACGCCCAGCTCGGTGGCAATGCGCAGACGGCCCTGTTCCGGCACCAGCAACAGTTCGCCATCGGCGTTGAAGAACACCCGTTCCATGGAGCGGTTGGCGCGATAGATGTAGATGCTCACGCCGCTCGGTTTGTCTGCCGTGGCGTTGGCCACCATCGGCAGCCAGCCTTCGATGAAGTCGGTGGGTTCGGCGGGAATCGGCTGGGGGCTCCAGCGCAGGCGATTGGGGTTGATGCCCCCCAGCGGGCCCTGTAGCGGTTGGCGCGCCAGGCGCTCGAAACGTGGGTGCAAGGCAGAGGGGCGGATACGGTACAACCAGGTCCGCCGCAGCTCGCTGCGGGCCATGGTGAACGCCGTGCCGGACAGCAGTTCGGCGTACAGCCCGTAGGGCGCCTGCTGCGGCGAGTTCTGCCCGACCGGCAAGGCACCGGGCAGCGCTTCGCTGGCAAACTCGTTGCCGAAGCCGCTGAGGTAGTGAAGGTCGGGTGATGGATCGCGATTCATCGGTGCCTCCGGGCTCTGGCCGAGCCGTTGCGGGCAGTTGGCTGCAGGCCCTGGGGTGGGCGGCAGCGGGTCTGCATTGTTTTTATCGTAATCAGATTACGAATAACGTAATTTGCTCCACGCATGGCGTCAAGCTATAAAGGCCCGACTGAAGAATCCGGAAGCAGCTGTCCATGGCCAAAGCCAGTACCACCGCCGACAACGGCAAGCAGAAAGTCCGCTCTGCGGAGGTCGGCACCGACATCCTCAAGGCCTTGGCTGAATTGGCCCCTTCCACCTCGTTGTCACGCCTGGCCGAGCATGTGCAGATGCCGGCGAGCAAGGTGCACCGCTACCTGCAGGCATTGATCGCCAGCGGGTTTGCCGAACAGGATGCTGCCACCAACCATTACGGCCTGGGGCGTGAGGCATTGCGGGTGGGGCTGGCGGCGCTGGGCAGCATCGACGTGCTGAAAATTGCTGCATTGCCCCTGTCGCAACTGCGCGACGAACTGAACGAAAGCTGCTTCATCGCCGTATGGGGTAACCAGGGCGCGACCGTGGTCAGCATCGAGCCCGCGGTGCGGGCGGTGACCGTGGTGACGCAGATCGGTTCGGTGCTGCCGCTGCTCAGCTCATCGACCGGGTTGGTGTTCGCTGCCTACCTGCCCGAGCGGGAAACGGTGGACCTGCGTGATCGTGAACTGGCCGCCCTGCAGCACTCTGCCGACGATTATCAAGCGCTACTGGCCGGCATACGCGAACGTGGCCTGCACCATGTACACGGCTTGTTGATGCCGGGCGTGGATGCATTGTCGGCCCCGGTATTCAATGCCCTGGGGCAGGTTGCGGCGGTGATGACCGTGGTCGGGCCTACATCGATCTTCCATGCCGACGAGCATGGCCCGGCGGCACAGCGGTTGCTGGCGGCAACGCGGGAAACCAGCTGGCGAATGGGCTACTCGCCCGCGGCTTGAACAGTTGCGCAACTGTTGCCCGAAACGTAAAGGTGAATGTCATAAGCGGCTATTTTTCCTACGGGATCAAGCGCTTATTCTTTACTCACTGGCCGGCATGAAGGGCTCTCCCCCCCGCCTTTCAGGCCTGCGAGGTGCACTGACGTAGATTTTGAAGCTCCTTGATCTAACGTCTCGATTGGCCGCTGCGGCTTGCAGCGGCTTTTTTTTACGCTGAATAATGACGCCCGCGGACACCGGCAAAGCCTCAGGGCCACGCGACACCTCAACCTGTAGGAGCAACTGTCTTTCCCAAAATTTGAAAAGCCTGCGCGATTCATTGTGGGAGCGGGCTTGCCCGCGAAGCAGGCGACGCGGTGTCTGGCACC
>NZ_CAMZMX010000084.1:0-6869 GCF_947311875.1 Pseudomonas sp. PARCl1 | reverse complement strand
GCCTGAGTCCCGTGGCATACAGGAATCAGGCCGCAGCAGCCTAATCAAAGATTGTCCAACAAATGGGGCGCACCTCAATGGCCAGCGAACAAGCCTGAATCGCGGTCAGGCCAGCACCACCTCCAACACCCGTTCCGGTGCAGGCACCTGGTAGGCCGGGCGTGGGTCCTGGGCCAGCAAGGCCGCTCCTACAATGGCCAGCGAACAAGCCAGAATCGCGGTCAGGCCAGCACCACCTCCAACACCCGTTCCGGTGCAGGCACCTAGTAGGCCGGGCGTGGGTCCTGGGCCAGGCACTGTTCGATCAGCGCCAGGCGACCTCGGGTCGCCTTTTTCATGCCTGCGCGGTCCTTGTGGGAGCGGCCTTGCGTCGCGAAAGGGCTGCGTAGCAGCCCCGGCAAGCTTGCAGGATGGCTAAAGGCCCGGGGCCGCTACGCGCCCCATCGCGACGCAAGGCCGCTCCTACAATGGCCAGCGAACAAGCCTGAATCGGGGTCAGGCCAGCACCACCTCCAACACCCGGATCGCCTCCGGCTGCGGGTAATGCCAGCGCACCTGCACATCCCAGAACCTCACCCCGTACACCCGTTCCGGTGCAGGTACCTGGTAGGCCGGGCGTGGGTCCTGGGCCAGGCATTGTTCGATCAGCGCCACCAGCGGCTCACCCAGCCGCAATGCATGCTCGCGGGCCTGCGCCAATGCGCTGTCGGCCCAATGCACGGCAATGGCTGCAGGCGCGGCGCTGGCCATCTGGTTGCTGGCGCATGCAATGCTGTCGGCGTAAGGCACGTAGGGCTTGATGTCCAGCACCGGCGTGCCATCCAACAGGTCGATCCCGGACAGCAGCAGCCGCCCCGGTTCAACCCCCTCCAGGCGCACCACCGACTGGCCGATGCCATTGGGCCGATGGGTGGCGCGGGTCGCGAACACACCCATGCTCTTGTTGCCACCCAGGCGCGGTGGCCGCACCTTCAGGCGTGGCTTGTCTTCCAGCGCCTGGTGGAACAGGAACAGCAGCCAGACATGGCTGACCTGCTCCAGGCCTTCGACTGCCTCACCCTGGTCGAACGGCGGCAGCAGCTCCAGCACCCCGCGGGCGGCGGGAGCCAGCTGCGGTTGGCGCGGAATGGCAAACTTTTCCTTGAAGCATGAACGGACGATACCGACCGGGGCAACGGTGTGCTGCATGGTCACTCAGCCGCGCACGCGCAAAGTCAGGCCCTTGAGGAAGTTGCGCAGCAACTGGTCGCCGCACGGCCGGTAGTTGTCGTGGCCAGCTTTGCGGAACAGTGCACTCAATTCCGGCTTGCTGACCGGGAAGTTCACGGACTTGAGGATCGCGTGCAAGTCGTCCTCCTTGAGTTCGAAAGCCACCCGCAGCTTCTTGAGGATCAGATTGTTGGTCACCGGCAGCTCGATCGGTTGCGCCGGGCGGCTGTCATCCTTGCCGCGACGGTAGAACACCAGGCCGTCGAGGAAGTGCGCCATCACCCGCTCAGGGCAACGCACAAAGCCTTCTTCGTCTTCTTTCTTCAGGTAGGTGGCGAGCACCAGCGGGTGCACTTCGAGGCCGGAGAGGCCGATGATCTCGGCCATCTTGGCGTCGTTCACCTTGAGCATGTAGCGCAGGCTGCGCAGGACGTCGTTGTGGTTCATTGCTGCTGAATCCTGTTCAGGTGCCGCGCGTTCCAGCGCGGCCTATTACTTAGAAACGTTCGGTACTGGCCACATAGCGCCATTGGCCCAGCGGCACCTTGCCCATCGACACGCCACCCAGGCGAATGCGCCGCATGCCGACCAGCTCCAGGCGCAGGTAAGCGCACAATTCGGCGATCTGCCCGGGCTGCGGGTTTTTCAGGGCCATGCGCAAGTGGGTCTCGTTCTGCCAGCTGGCCTTGGCCTTGGGTAGCTCACGGTCATTGCGCGTAGCACCGCGGGCCAGGCGCTCCAGTGCCTGGGGCGTGGTCTGGCCGCGCACTTCAATGATGAATTCCTGCTCCAGGCGGCGCAGGTCGGCTTCGATCTTGCGGGTCACCCGCCAGTCCTGGGTGAACACTTGCAGGCCACTGGCGCCGCGCTCCAGTGGGGCGACGCAAGCCTGCCGGGCAAAGTGCCCGTGCAGCGCACGCACGCCCTCGCGGTGGGCTTCGCTGAGGCTGCCCATGTTGATGCTGGCGCGGGCGCTTTCGCTGTCCATGCCGGCAGGCTGGTTCAGCAGCAGGGTCACCGGCTCCAGGGGCTCGGCGCGGGCGCCAGGCAACAGCTCGACGCGCTGTTGCCCGACCTTGAACTGCGGCTGCTCGACCACCACGCCATCGACCGTGACCCAGCCTCCTTCAATGTACAGCTCGGCCTCGCGGCGAGAGCAGCCAAGCTGCTCGATGAGGCGTTTGGACAGGCGGACGGGTTCGGACATGGCGCAATTCGCAGAGGCAGGGAAAGGTGACCATTGTACCTGCCCCTACGCGGTTGATGATGGGAATCTGTGTCACTTGCGCCATTTCGGCGACCTGCTGCGGCATATTCAGTCGCCGCTGCACTGGCCTGTGCCCCGCAGGCGCATATGCAGCAGGGGGTAGGGTTGGCCAAGGCCGTCGGTAGGGGAGCGGCCGACCACCTCGAAACCTTCATGCAGGTAGAAGCCCAGGGCTTGCAGGTTCTGCTCGTTGACGTCCAGGGTTTCGGCATTGAGTTCGTTGATGGCGTAGCGCAGCAAGCGCCTGCCCACGCCCTGGCCACGGTAGGCCGGGGCAACGAAGAGCATATCCACCCGGCTGCTGGCGACCCCGGCGAACCCGCAGATACGCTGGCGGTCCTTGCAGCAGACCAGCATCACGGCGTCGAGGTAGCGGTACAACACATGCTCACGCAGCAGCCGGACATAGGCATCGGGTAGAAAATCGTGGGTTGCGCGCACCGAGTCTTCCCAGACCTGGGCCAGTTCGGGGTAGTCGCTAAGGTGCGGGGTTTGCAGGGACAATGGCTGGCGCATCGGGGTACGTTCCTCTGGGGCTGAGGAAACGATAGATGCTAAAAGCGCAACAGGCCCAAGGATTGCCGGTGCGCCTGCGCGGCCCATCATCGGCCGGGCAGCTCCCTGGTAAAGGAGCTGCTGGCCGGCGATGGTGCGCAGCGTACTGCGTGGGTGTCAGACCGGCTCGGCCCACATGTCGTATTCGTCGGCATCTACCACCCGGCAACGAACCTTGTCGCCTGGCTTGAAGCCATGGTCGCCATCGATGAACACGCTGCCGTCGATTTCCGGGGCATCGAAGAAGCTGCGGCCTACCGAACCTTGCGCCTCGACTTCGTCGATCAGCACTTCGATTTCCTTGCCGATGCGCAGTTGCAGGCGGGCAGCGCTGATGGCCTGCTGGTGGGCCATGAAACGGTCCCAACGGTCCTGCTTGATGTCGTCCGGTATTTCAGCCAGGCCCAGGTCGTTGGCCGGGGCGCCCTCCACCGGCGAGTACTGGAAGCAGCCCACGCGGTCGAGCTGGGCTTCGGTCAGCCAGTCCAGCAGGTACTGGAAGTCTTCTTCGGTTTCGCCGGGGAAGCCGACGATGAAGGTGGAACGGATCACCAGTTCGGGGCACTGTTCACGCCATTGCTTGATGCGTGCCAGGGTACGGTCTTCGAAAGCCGGGCGCTTCATCGACTTGAGCACTTTCGGGCTGGCATGCTGGAACGGAATGTCCAGGTACGGCAGGATCTTGCCGGCCGCCATCAACGGGATCACATCGTCGACATTCGGGTAAGGGTACACGTAGTGCAGGCGCACCCAGGCTCCCAGGCTGCTCAGTGCTTCGCACAGTTCAAGCATGCGCGTCTTGACCGGGCGGCCGTTCCAGAAGTCGGTCTTGTACTTGACGTCAACGCCATAGGCGCTGGTGTCCTGGGAAATCACCAGGATCTCCTTGACCCCGGCCTTCACCAGGCGCTCGGCCTCGCTCAGCACTTCGCCCACCGGGCGGCTGACCAGCTTGCCGCGCATCGACGGGATGATGCAGAAGCTGCAGCTGTGGTTGCAGCCTTCGGAAATTTTCAGGTAGGCGTAGTGGCGCGGGGTCAACTTGACCCCTTGTGGCGGTACCAGGTCGATCAGCGGGTTGTGGTCCTGGCGGGGTGGCACCACTTCGTGCACGGCGTTGACCACCTGCTCGTACTGTTGCGGGCCTGTGACCGACAGCACGCTTGGGTGCACGTCACGGATGTTGCCTTCTTCAACGCCCATGCAGCCGGTCACGATGACCTTGCCGTTTTCCTTGATCGCTTCGCCGATGACTTCCAGCGATTCGGCCTTGGCACTGTCGATGAAGCCGCAGGTGTTGACCACCACCACGTCGGCATCCTCGTAGGTGGGCACGACTTCATAGCCTTCCATGCGCAGCTGGGTCAGGATGCGCTCGGAATCGACCAGGGCTTTGGGGCAACCCAGGCTTACGAAACCTACCTTGGGGGTGGCGGGCGTGGTGGACATGACTAACCTCGGTATTGAATGCAGGTCGCCCGGCCGGAATCGGGGGCGATCTTGACGGGCGCTTTTGGCGCCTCTGATCAAAAAGTGCGCAATTCTAGCGAGCGCAGGGACGCTTGACCAGCAGAAATACGACGAACGCTGCGCTATGCTTCGCGCCGTTGCGCCAAGCTGCAGTGAGTGCTTGGTCGCAGAGTGAATACTGAAAGGCCGTAATGGCCGTCTGCGGGAGTGGTCGATGGTTCAGGCAAGCAGTCACGCTGAGGGCGGGCACGAGGGTAAGCAGGGTGCGACGCGGTCGCTGGGCCTGCTCGTGGCAGCGGTCGGGGTGGTTTATGGCGATATCGGCACCAGCCCGCTGTATACCCTGAAGGAAGTCTTTACCGGTGGTTATGGGGTGCCGGTCAACCATGACGGCGTACTGGGGATCCTGTCGCTGATCCTCTGGTCGCTGCTGTGGGTGGTGTCGTTCAAGTACGTGATGTTCATCCTGCGCGCCGACAACCAGGGCGAGGGCGGCACCATGGCCCTGACTGCGCTGGCGCGGCGGGCTACGGCGGCCTACCCGCGGCTGCGCACACTGATGGTGATCTGTGGCTTGATCGGCGCTTCGCTGTTCTATGGTGACAGCATGATCACCCCGGCGGTGTCGGTGCTGTCGGCGGTAGAGGGCATGGGCCTGGCGTTCGACGGTATCGACCACTGGGTGGTGCCGATCTCGCTGGTGGTGCTGGTGGCCCTGTTCCTGGTGCAGAAGCACGGTACCGAGAAGATCGGCAAGCTGTTCGGCCCGATCATGGTCACCTGGTTCGTGGTGCTCGGCGCACTGGGCGTGAACGGCATTTCGCAAAGCCCGGAAGTGCTCAAGGCCTTCAACCCCGGCTGGGCGGTCAACTTCTTCGTGGTGCACCCGGGGATGGGCGTGGCCATTCTGGGGGCGGTGGTGCTGGCGCTGACCGGTGCCGAGGCATTGTATGCCGACATGGGCCATTTTGGCCGCAAGCCTATCGCCCGTGCCTGGTTCATCCTGGTGCTGCCGGCGCTGGTGCTCAACTATTTTGGCCAGGGCGCGCTCCTTCTGCAGGATCCGGATGCGGCCCGTAACCCGTTCTACCTGCTGGCACCGGGCTGGGCGTTGTTGCCGTTGGTCGGCCTGGCCACCCTGGCCACGGTGATCGCCTCGCAGGCCGTGATTTCCGGGGCCTTCTCCTTGACCCGCCAGGCCATCCAGCTGGGTTATATCCCGCGCATGCAGATCCAGCACACCTCCAGCGACGAGCAAGGGCAGATCTATATCGGTGCGGTGAACTGGACCCTGATGGTGGGTGTGGTACTGCTGGTGATCGGTTTCGAGTCCTCCGGGGCGCTGGCGGCAGCCTACGGTGTTGCGGTAACCGGGACCATGCTGATGACCACGATCCTGGTGTCGGCGGTGATGCTGCTGCTGTGGAAGTGGCCGCCGCTGCTGGCGGTGCCGATTCTGGTCGGTTTCCTGCTGGTCGACGGGCTGTTCTTTGCCGCCAACGTGCCGAAAATTGTCCAGGGTGGCGCTTTCCCGGTGCTGGCCGGGGGCGTGCTGTACCTGCTGATGAGCACCTGGAAGCGTGGCAAGCAGATCCTGGTCGAGCGCATCGACGAAGGGGCATTGCCGCTGCCGTTGTTCATCAGCAGTATCCGCATTCAGCCACCGCACCGGGTCGAAGGCACGGCGGTGTTCCTGACCGCGCGTTCCGATGCCGTGCCGCACGCGCTACTGCACAACATGCTGCACAACCAGGTGCTGCATAGCCAGGTGGTGTTGTTGACGGTGGTCAGCGAGGACCGGCCGCGGGTGCCGGAGCACGAGCGCTTCGAAGTGGAAGCCTATGGTGACGGCTTCTTCCGCGTGCTGCTGCATTTTGGCTTCATGGACGAGCCGGACGTACCGGCGGCGTTGAAACTGTGCCATCTGGATGGCCTGGACTTCACCCCAATGCGCACCACGTACTTCCTCAGCCGTGAGACGGTGATCGCCTCACGGCTCGAGGGGATGTCGCGCTGGCGTGGCAACCTGTTCGCCTTCCTGCTGAAGAATGCCAACGGCAACCTGCGCTTCTTCAACCTGCCGCTGAACCGGGTGATCGAACTGGGGACCCAGGTCGAGATCTGATTGGCAAGGGGCTGCTTTGCAGCCCATCGCTGGCAAGCCAGGCTCCCACAAGTATTGCGCTGATATTCAATATGGCGCGGTCCCTGTGGGAGATTCTATGGTTCCTGGCAAGGGTAGCCGGAGCATCTTCAGCGCCTGTGAGATCGAGCGCCGCCCGCGCGGCGCAATCGCGAGCTGCGCTCGCTCCTACGTTTGTTTCGGGCCAATTATTCCTGTGGGATTCGCGCGCGAACGCCTTGGTGC
>NZ_CAMZMX010000083.1:0-7210 GCF_947311875.1 Pseudomonas sp. PARCl1 | reverse complement strand
GGTCGTTAGCTCAGTTGGTAGAGCAGTTGGCTTTTAACCAATTGGTCGTAGGTTCGAATCCTACACGACCCACCATGCAAAAAAGGGCATCTCCTACGAGATGCCCTTTTTCTTTGCCTCGGGAAAATGCACCCTTGCCTTGTTGGAGCGGGTAAAACCCGATCCAACAAGGGGCAAATCAAGGCCTTGAGCCTGTTGCAGCCTCTGGGGGGGCTGGCCGGCGATGAGGCCTGTACAGGCAGCCTCTATTGCATGTGTGTCAGTGCAACTTCAACCGCGGCTCGGTACCCCGGCCAATCTTGCTGCCCAACATCATCAATGCCGTACGGAAGAACCCGTACAACGCCATCTGGTGCATGCGGTACAGCGACACATAGAACATCCGCGCCAGCCAGCCTTCCAGCTTCACGCTGCCCATCAGGTTACCCATCAGGTTGCCCACTGCCGAGAAGCGCGACAGTGAAACCAGCGAGCCGTAGTCCTTGTAGGCATACGTGGGCAGCGGCTTGTTCTCCAGCCGTGCTTTAAGGCTTTGCGCCAGCATCGACGCCTGCTGGTGCGCTGCTTGCGCGCGTGGCGGTACACTGCGGTCGCTGTCTGGCTGCGGGCACGCCGCACAGTCGCCAAAGGCGAAAATGTTGTCGTCGCGGGTGGTTTGCAGGGTAGGGCGTACCACCAGCTGGTTGATGCGGTTGGTTTCCAGGCCATCGATGTCCTTGAGGAAACCGGGCGCACGGATACCGGCCGCCCACACCTTCAAACTGGCCTGGATGACCTCGCCGTCCTTGGTTTTCAGGCCGTCTTCGGTGACTTCGCTGACAGCGGCATTGGTCATTACCTTGACCCCGAGTTTTTCCAGGGTCTTGTGCACCGGTACGCTGATGCGCTCCGGTAGCGCCGGCAGAACGCGCGGGCCGGCCTCAATGATGGTGATGTGCATGTCCTTGGGCTGGATGCGGTCCAGGCCATAGGCCGCCAGCTCGTGGGCCGCGTGGTGCAGCTCGGCCGCCAGCTCCACACCGGTGGCGCCCGCACCCACAATGGCTACGCTGATTTTCTCGCTGGCCACGTCGCCGGCGTGGGCACGCAGGTAGTGGTTGAGCAGCTGCTGGTGGAAGCGCTCGGCTTGCTTGCGGGTGTCCAGGAACAGGCAGTGCTGCGCCGCGCCCAGGGTGCCGAAGTCGTTGGTATTGGAGCCCACAGCAATGACCAGGGTGTCGTAGCCCAGGGTACGTGCAGGCAACAGCTCGCGGCCCTCTTCGTCCAGGGTGGCGGCCAGTTGGATCTGCTTGCCTTCACGGTCCAGGCCGCTCATGCGCCCCAGCTGGAAGTTGAAGTGGTTCCACTTGGCCTGGGCCACGTAGTTCAGTTCGTCTTCCGAGGAGTTCAGCGAGCCGGCGGCCACTTCGTGCAGCAATGGCTTCCAGATGTGCGTGAGGTTGGTGTCGACCAAGGTGACATCGGCCTGCTTGCGCTTGCCCAGGGTTTTACCCAGGCGGGTCGCCAGTTCCAGGCCGCCGGCGCCGCCGCCGACAATCACGATGCGATGAGTCATGGGGATATCTCATAAGGTTTACGGAATGCTTGCCCTTTGGGGGCGGCCGCAAACTGCACGAGGGGAGGGCGAGCGCAAGGCAGCTCATAGCACCAGTCCACTCAGCAGGCGGCTGACAAGGCCCAACCCGATGGTCACGGCCACCACCAGCACAAGGAGCAGCCATGGCCGGAAGGGCCGGCGCTCGACTTGGTGCTGAGGGGCTCGCAGATACTCATCGACACGACGCTGATCTTCCGGGTTCAGGCGGCTGGTCATGGTAGGGCCTCGTCAGGTAGACGTAAGAGACTGCACAAACGCTACAGCGTTCGTGCAAGCGCTTGAAACAAATGATAATGCTTTCTATCCCTGGCGCCGAGTGTACGCCATCGCAAACACTCGCTGCACTGGATCAAAGACTGATGCCAACGTCGAAGACGATGCTGCGCCCCAGGTTGCTGCGCAGGAAATCCGGCGCATCGGGGTGGGCGAACAGCACGCGGGCAAAGGTTGGCCCGACCAGCGACAGCGAGCGCCAGCCCTGGCGCAGGTATTCGGTGGGCGGCGGGAAGTGGGTGTTCAGGTCCAGCACCTCGCGCTTGAGGCTGGAAAACGCAATGATGTCCAGCTCGTTCAGCTCCAGCCCGCGCTCGCGATAATTGCGCGCCTTCTTGCGCAAGGTGGGCGCCAGCCGCCCGAGCAGTTCGGTGGCACTGATGCGCCGTGGGCGGGCTTCGCGGCGCACCAGCTGCGCCAGGGAAAATGCACTGCGCCGGCGCTGCAGCTCTTCGCGCCATTCATCATTCAGGCGGCGGCCCTCGTCGAGCACGAAAAACACCTCGAAGGCGGCGTCGCGGAACAGCACGTCGGGCGGCTCTTGCCCGGCCGGGGTGAAATCTTCGCTGCGGTAGGGAATGTTCAGCCCCTGCAACAGGCGCTGGCACACCCACCGCTCCCGCTCCCACTTGCGGGCGTTGGAGAGGAAGGCATTGGCTTGTTCGGCCTGAATGGTCAGCAGGCGCAGGTAGTCGGAGTCATCCATGCACACAAGCTTAGCCGTTAATCGATGACAGCAAGAGGCACGCATGCGGCCGCAGGCCGTCCGCTGCGGAGGGGCCAGGAAGTTTGCGTGTACACTGCCCTTATCCACAGGCCGGCAAGGGGCATTATTCAGTGATCAGCGCACAGGTGTTGTCTGGCACCACCCTGAGCCTTGGCTGGCTGGGTTACGTGCCGCTGCTGGCCTGGGCCGCCAGCCAGGTTCGCTGGGTGGAACTGCTTACCGACCAGCGCCGCCAGCACCTGCTGTTTGGCACGGTGTTCTGCCTGTTCGCGTTGTGGCTGGTAAGGCGCGATTTCGATACCGGCGTGGCGTACCACTTCATCGGCATGACGGCGGTTACCCTGTTGCTGGACTGGCCACTGGCCGTGCTGGGCGGTTTCATGGCCCAGCTGGGCCTGCTGGTGCTGGGGCGCCAGGACCTGGCGGCGTTGGGGATCAATGGTCTGTTGCTGGTGGGTTTGCCGGTGCTGATCACCGAGGTGTGCGCCCTTGTGGTGGAGCGGGCACAACCGCGGAACCTGTTCGTTTACATCTTCTGCTCAGGGTTTTTCCCTGCCGCACTCACGGTGCTGGTCTGCGTGCCGGTGGCGCTAGGGCTATTGTGGCTGGACGGGCGCTTTGCGCTGCCAGAGTGGCTTGGCGACTTTGTCGGTTACCTGTGGCTGATGATGTTCCCCGAAGCGTTCATCAACGGCATGGTGATCAGTGCGCTGGTGGTGTTTTGCCCCGACTGGCTGGAAACCTTCAACCGCACGCGGTATTTGCAGGCGCCGTGGAAGGACGATGAGCACTGAGCCCGCAGGCTAGGCCGGTGCATCATCGCCTAGCCCGGCAGGTGGATCAATTCAATGCCGCGACTCCAGGTCACCTGAATACAGCTCGTCCTCGGACTCCTGCGCCCCAGGAATCTTGTGTTCCTCCGCTGCCCAGGCACCCAGGTCGATCAGCTTGCAGCGGTCTGAGCAGAACGGCCGGAACGCGCTTTTCTCGGTCCATTCCACAGGTGCGCCACAGGTCGGGCAATCGACGGTCAATGGCTGGCTCATGGCTGGCCTCCTTTCAAAGTCAGGTAAAAGTGGTGCAGGCGGTCAATCTGCTGATGCAGCGCGGCGAGGTCGCCGTCATTGACCAGCACATCGTCGGCATGGCGCAAGCGTTCCTCACGGGCCAGTTGGGCCTTCAGGATCGCCTGCACCTGCTCGGTACTGGTGTTGTCCCGGGCCAGCGTACGCGCCACTTGCAGCGCCTGCGGCGCATCGATCACCAGCACGCGCTGGGTCTTGTGGTGCTGCCCCGACTCGATCAGCAGCGGCGACACATAGATCGCATACGGCGACTCTGCCTTGGCCAGGTAGCTGAAAATCTCTTGCCCGATCAGCGGGTGCAGCAGTTGCTCCAACCATTTGCGCTGCGCGGGGTCGGCGAAAATCAGCTGGCGCAGCGCGGCACGGTCGAGCTGGCCATCGGCCTGCAGCACCCCCGCGCCAAAGCGCTCGACAATGCTGGCCAGGGCCGGGCGGCCGGGCTCGACCACCCAGCGCGCAGCCTGGTCGGCGTCGACCAGGTGCACGCCAAGCTCGACGAAGCGCTCGGCGGCGGCGCTTTTGCCGCTGCCAATGCCGCCAGTCAGCCCGAGAATCCAGGGGGTAAACGCCGCAGTGGTCATCAGTATCCCAGCAGTTGCAGGTAAGAGGCGTATATTTCATCACCCCAGAGCACGGCAATCCACCCCGCAATGGCCAGATAAGGGCCAAACGGCATCGCCGCGCCTAGTGCGTGCCGGTGCAAATGCAACAAGCACAGGCCAACCAGCGCCCCGACCACCGACGACAACAGCAGCGTCAACGGCAGCACCTGCCAGCCACCCCAGGCGCCGATCAGCGCCATCAGCTTGAAGTCGCCATAACCCATGCCTTCCTTGCCGGTGACCAGCTTGAACAGCCAGTACACCGACCACAGGCAGAGGTAACCCGCCACCGCCCCCCATACCGCACTGCCCAGCGGCACATACACGGCAAAGGCGTTGACGATCAGCCCCAGCCACAGCATCGGCAGCACCAGTACGTCCGGCAACAGCTGGTGATCGGCATCGATCAGGCTCAGGGCCAGCAGGCACCAGGTCAAGGGCAATGCCAGCAATGCCTCGGCTGACGCACCAAAACGCCAGGCCACCAGCAGCGACAGCAGCGCACTGGCCACTTCCACCAGTGGGTAACGCGGGCTGATGCGGGCCTTGCAGGCAGAGCAGCGCCCACGCAAGGCCAGGTAGCTGAGCACTGGAATGTTTTGCCACGGGCGAATCGGGTGTGCGCACTGCGGGCAGCGCGAAGCGGGCAGGCACAGGTCGAAGCGCGGGTGCTGCGTAGTCGGCAGCCCCAGAACCTGCTGCGCTTCACGCTGCCATTGGCGCTCCAGCATGATCGGCAGGCGGTACACCAGCACATTCAGAAAGCTGCCTACCAGCAAGCCGAGCACGCTCGCCAAGGTGTAGAAGTACGCCGGCTGTTCAGCCAGCAAGGTCCATAAAGTCATGTTCAGATCAAGCTACCCAACTGGAAGATCGGCAGGTACATCGCCACTACCAGGCCACCCACCAGCAAGCCCAGGACCAGCACGATGGCCGGCTCCAGCAAGCTGGTCAACTGGTCCAGCGCCTGGCTGACCTGTTCCTCATAATGGCTGGCGGCTTTTTCCAGCATCGTGTCCAGCGTGCCGCTGGCTTCACCGATGGCCGTCAGTTGCACCAGCAAGGGTGGAAACAGCGGCTCACCCGCCATCGCCTGGTTCAGCCCCTGCCCATTGGCCATACCCTGGCGCAAGCGCAGCACCGCCTGTTCATGCAACTGGCCCCCGGTCACCCGTGCCACCGTACCCAGGGCATCCAGCAAGGGCACCCCGGCCGCATAAGCGGTTGCCAGGCTACGCGCAAAGCGCGCCAACGCCGCCTGCCCCAGCAGCGTGCCGAATACCGGCAAGCCCAACACCAGGCGCCCGAGCCACAACCGCGCAGGCGCATGCCGGCGGCACAGCTGGCGCCCGGCAAAACCTAGCACCAGGCCCAGCGCCAGCAACATCGGCGCAAACCGGCCGAACCCTGTGGACAAGTCGATCACCCACTGGGTAAATGCCGGCAATTGCGCGCCCATGCCTGCGAACATGTCCTCGAACCTGGGTATTACCTCCAGCAACAGCACCGCCGACACGCCCAACCCGGTCAGCAACAGCAGCAACGGGTAGACCATCGCCTTGCGCACCTTCTTCTGCAGCGCCCGCCGCTGTTCCAGCATGCCTGCCAGCTGCTCCAGCTGCCGGTCCAGCGTGCCCGACTGTTCGCCCACCCGCACCAGGTTGCAGTACAGCGCATCGAACCAGCCCGGGTGGCGTTGCAATGCATTCGCCAGCCCCAGGCCCGCAGCTACATCCTGTTTCAATCTAACCAGCAGCGCAGCCAGGGCGGCACTACAGCCACTGCGCCCCATCACCTCGAACGCCTGCAACAGCGGCACCCCGGCCTTGAGCAAGGTCGCCAACTGCCGGCTGAAACCTGCCGGGTCGGCCTTTTCCAGGCGCTTTGGCAGCTTGAGGCCAAGCCCGCTGGCCGGCCGCAAACTGGCCACGTTGATGCCTTGGCGAATCAACCCGGCACGTACATGGGCCGGGCTGGGCCCAGGCGTTTGGCCACTGACCGGCGCGCCATTGGCGTCGGTGCCGTGCCAGCTGTAGAGGGGGGTGGAAGTGGTCATGCGAAGGTCCTTTTGTTGCCCGTGCGACAAGCCTGGAAACAGCTTGCCGCGCCTATGCCAGGGCGCGCGTCCATGATGCTCACTAGAGTAGTTCAGCGATGATGAAGCCCAAGCAGGCAGGGGTGACAAAAGGTGACTGTTCAGGCCTACTGCGCCGCTGTCGCTTGGGGCGAGATTGACCCTAACGAGTACGCGTATCAAAAAGGAAACTGTTCATGAAAGGGCAACGCGGTATCACCCTGATCGAACTGATGATCGTTGTGGCGATCATCGGCATTCTGGCGACCATCGCCTTACCGATGTACACCAACCACCAGGCCCGCTCCAAGGCCGCGGCCGGCTTGCTGGAAATCAGCGCCCTGAAAACGGCGATGGACCTGCGCCTGAACGACGGCAAGGATGTAGCCGGCGTAGCCGAACTGGGCGGCCAGCCGGCAACGGCCCATTGCGCGATCACCGCCAACGGCAAGGCGGCGGATAGCAGCGGCAGCCTGGTTTGCACCCTGGTGGACGCACCGGCC
Organism: Pseudomonas sp. PARCl1; assembly: GCF_947311875.1. Lineage (NCBI taxonomy): Bacteria > Pseudomonadati > Pseudomonadota > Gammaproteobacteria > Pseudomonadales > Pseudomonadaceae > Pseudomonas > Pseudomonas sp. PARCl1. The sequence continues at coordinate 349 of NZ_CAMZMX010000083.1, read as the reverse complement.
ACCGTGCTGGGCAAGGCCCTGACGTTGACGCGCTCGGCAACGGGCTGGGCGTGCACCACCGACATCGAAGAAGACCTGGCGCCGAAGGGCTGCAAGGGGGCCTGAGGGCAGGGCAATAAAGTAGTGGAAACAGGGGTTTGCGTAACGGGTGCGAGCAGTGGTACGTTGCGCTACACGCCGGTGTAGCTCAGTCGGTAGAGCAGCGCACTCGTAACGCGAAGGTCGCAGGTTCGATTCCTGTCTCCGGCACCACATCCAGCTCCACTGCATTCCGCTGAATGCTTTGGAAGCCCTCTAAACCGGCCTTATGGCTAATGCCAGTCAGTTAAGTAATTTGGGGCCGCTTTGC
>NZ_CAMZMX010000082.1:0-8495 GCF_947311875.1 Pseudomonas sp. PARCl1 | reverse complement strand
TTTGATACGGCCAAGCTTTTCAGCTCTGAACACCTCAGAAAAGCTTGACCGCCAACAGAGTATCTACGTTTGTTTCGGGCCAATTATTCCTGTGGGATTTGCGCGCGAACGCCTTGGCGCATGCCTCAAAATCGCCGTACAAACAAGGCGGCCGCGCGCATCTGGCACAGGGGTTACTGGCCCGAAACAAACGTAGGAGCGAGCGCAGCTCGCGATGCGCCGCGCGGGCGGCGCTCGATCTCACAGGCGCTGAAGATGCTCCGGCTACCCTTGCCAGGAACCATAGAATCTCCCACAGGGACCGCATCAGGGCTGACAGGTGTTTGCCACAGCGCCTGTGTGGCTTACCGGCGATGAGGCCCGAGCAGGCCACTGCTATTTTGCGGCGCTGGCCAGCACCCGCTGCCAGTCGGGCTCATTCAGGCGGCCGAGGATGCGTGCCTTGCCGTTACCGTCCACCGAAACGAACAGCGCGCTGGCGTAGGCGCTTTCGCGCTCGCCGCCGGCCACGTGCTGTTGGCGGGCGAAGTGATCGATGCAGCCGTTATGGGTCACCAGCACCAGGTTGTGCCCGGCACGTTTGTGCGCCAGTGCATCGCTGGCAAACTGGCTGTCGCAGCTTTCCAGCCAGTCTTCGCTGGCCACCGCCTGGCCGAGGATGAAGTGCGCGGTTTGCCGGGTGCGCAGTTTCGGGCTGCTGAGCAGGTCGGTGTTGGCCAGGCCCAGTTGGTGCAGGCCTTGGCCCACCCGCGTGGCAGCCTGGCTGCCGGCCACGGTGATGCCGGTGGGGTCGTCCAGGCACGGGCCCGGGGCGCTGTCGCAGCGTTCGGCGTGGCGGACCATCACGATCACGGCACCCTCGGCCCAGTTCTGCAGCAGGCCGCTGTCACTCAGTTGTTGCTCGTTGCCAAGGTCCACGATATGCGTCCTCGTCGCCAGCCAGGTGGTCAAGGCCGCCACGACCATGCACAAGCCAAGGGCGGCACCAAGGGCTTTGTGAGACAGGCGCCGTTTGCGCCGGGCGTGAATGGCAGGGTGCCCCAGGGTATTGCTCGATAGCATGCGTTGCTCCAGTGACAGGGCCGTGGCGGGCACGGCAGTGATGGCGGCATTTTGCTAAGCGAGCTGTTGGGGGCCGGTGAAGGGCGTGTGAAAATTGCATTCGGTTGCGGCCCGTTGGGTGAACACCGCCCCGGCGCCTACGCTGTAGACTGTAATTCGGCAAAACCGGAGCAGGCCCGATGACATCCACCCTTCAACTGGAAAGCGCCCGGCTGGTGCTGCGCCAATGGCACGACGATGACCTGCGTGAATTTGCGGCGCTGTGTGCCGACCCGCAGGTGATGCGTTACTTCCCGGCACCGCTCACACGCCTTGAAGCTGCCGCGCTGATTGGCCGCATACGCGGGCACTTCAACGAATACGGTTTTGGTTTGTGGGCGCTGGAGCGCAAGGACAGCGGTGCATTCATCGGCATGACCGGCTTGCTGCAGGTAGACTTTGACGCCGATTTCGCGCCAGCCGTGGAGATTGGCTGGCGCCTGGCCCGGCGCCACTGGGGGCTGGGTTTTGCCAGCGAAGCCGCGTGGACCTGCCTGCGCTGTGCGTTCGCCCAATTGCGCCTGAACGAGGTGGTGTCGTTCACTGCCGAAAGTAACTTGCCATCGCAGAAGGTGATGCAGGCCATCGGCATGCAGCAAGACCTGCGCGGCAGCTTCGAGCACCCGCGCCTGCCCGCAGGCCACCCGCTACGCCCGCATGTGCTGTACCGCATCGACCGTGCGCACTGGGAGCACACCCTGCGCGCCTGAATGCACAGCCATGCTCGGTGCGAATGGCAAACGCTGTATTATTTGCCCATTGAAAGGGCGCTGTGCCGCATGGGGTTCGGCGCCTGTGAGTTCGAGCGCCGCCCAGGCGGCGCAGCGCGAGCAAGGCTCGCTTCTACGGAGATGCCCCAATGAGTCATGTGTTGGACGACCTGGTCGACCTGTTGAGCCTCGAAGCCATCGAGGAAAACCTGTTCCGTGGGCGCAGCCAAGACCTGGGCTTCCGCCAGCTGTACGGCGGCCAGGTGCTGGGCCAGTCGTTGTCGGCAGCCAGCCAGACGGTCGAAGACGCGCGCCATGTGCACTCGCTGCATGGTTATTTCCTGCGCCCGGGGGACGCCAGCCTGCCGGTGGTGTACTCGGTGGACCGTGTGCGTGATGGCGGCAGCTTCAGTACCCGGCGGGTGACGGCGATCCAGAAGGGCCAGACCATTTTCACCTGTAGCGCCTCGTTCCAGTACGACGAGGAAGGCTTCGCCCACCAGGCGCAGATGCCCGACGTGGTCGGCCCGGAAAACCTGCCTACAGAAGTGGAACTGGCGCGTGCCATGGCAGACCATCTGCCTGAACGCATCCGCGACAAGGTGCTGTGCGCCAAGCCAATCGAGATTCGCCCGGTCACCGAGCGTGACCCGTTCAACCCCAAGCCAGGCGACCCGGTGAAATATGCGTGGTTCCGCGCCGACGGCAACCTGCCCGACGTGCCGGCCCTGCACAAGTACCTGCTGGCCTACGCCTCGGACTTCGGCCTGCTCACCACCGCGCTGGTGCCGCATGGCAAGTCGGTTTGGCAGCGCGACATGCAGATCGCCAGCCTCGACCATTCGCTGTGGTTCCACGGCAACCTGCGTGCCGACCAGTGGTTGCTGTATGCCACCGATAGCCCGTGGGCAGGGAATTCCCGTGGCTTCTGCCGCGGCAGCATTTTCAACCAGGCCGGGCAACTGGTGGCATCGTCGAGCCAGGAAGGCCTGATTCGCCACCGCAAGGACTGGGCATGAGCCTGCAGCAGGTGCGCAACTGGGTGTTCGACATGGACGGCACCCTGACCGTGGCAGTGCATGACTTTGCCGCCATTCGGGAGGCGCTGGGCATCCCTGCCGAGGACGACATCCTTACCCACCTGGCGGCTTTGCCAGCCGACGAAGCCGCGGCCAAGCATGCCTGGCTGCTGGAGCATGAGCGTGAGCTGGCGGAAGCCTCCACCGCGGCGACCGGGGCAGTTGAACTGGTGCGCGAACTGGCTGCGCGTGGTTGCCGGTTGGGGATACTGACCCGCAATGCGCGGGAACTGGCCCATGTGACGCTGGAAGCGATTGGCCTGGCGGACTGCTTCCCGGTGGAGCATGTGCTCGGGCGTGACGAGGCGGCACCGAAGCCGAGCCCGGATGGGTTGCTGAAGATTGCCGCGGCCTGGGGCGTGGCGCCGAGCGAGCTGGTGATGGTGGGTGACTACCGTTTTGACCTGGACTGCGGGCGCGCAGCGGGGGCACGCACGATATTGGTGAATGTGCCCGACAACCCATGGCCGCAACTGGTGGATTGGCACGCGGTCGATTGCCGGGCACTGAAGGTGATGCTGGGCTGAGTCGATAGTGCGCAGCCCGATCGCAACACAACGCCGCTGCTGCAAAGCCCGTGAAGCTTTTGCAACCCATAGACCTGTCTATGCTCATTTCCATTCCTGACGTTGATACGGAGACCCAACCCATGACCAGCAAGGCCATCTACGTTCAACCTGGCGGCGGCTACGACAAGGTCGAGGTCGGCAGCAGCGAGGCTGCGCCCCCTCAGGCCGGCGAGATCACCGTGCGCCTGCACGCCAGCTCCCTGAACTACCACGACTTCGCCGTGGTGAGTGGCATGTGGGGGCCGAGTGAGCGGCGCATCCCCATGGCCGACGGTGCGGGCGAAGTCGTTGCCGTAGGGGCCGGCGTCAGCGAGTTTCAGGTCGGCGACAGTGTCGTCAGTACGTTCTTCCCGGACTGGCTCGATGGCCAGGCCAATGTCGAAGGCTTTGCCCGGGTGCCGGGTGACGGCATCGATGGCTACGCCCGCGAACAGGTCACCGCCCGTGCCACCGCGTTTACCCTGGCACCTTCGGGCTTCAGCCATGCCGAAGCCGCCACCCTGACCACTGCCGGCCTGACCGCCTGGCGCGCGCTGATGTGCGACGACCACCTCAAACCGGGCGACACGGTGCTGGTGCAGGGCACCGGTGGCGTGTCGATCTTCGCCCTGCAGTTCGCCAAGCTGGCGGGTGCCACGGTGATTGCCACCTCGTCCAGCGATGCCAAGCTGGAGCGGCTCAAGGCCTTGGGCGCCGACCACTTGATCAACTACAAGCGCACCCCGGCGTGGGGGGAGAAAGTGCGCGAGCTGACCGCTAACCGCGGTGTCGATCACGTGATCGAGGTGGGTGGCCCGGCTACCCTGGAGCAGTCGATGATCGCTGCACGGATCGGCGGGCATGTGTCGCTGATCGGCATTCTTACTGGCGTGGCCGGGCAACTGCCGCTGGTGCAGGCGTTGGTGCGGCAGATTCGCCTGCAAGGGGTGCTGGTCGGCAGCCGGGCGCAGCAGCAGGCGATGGTGCGGGCCATTGATGCCAACGGTTTGCGGCCGGTGGTGGACAAGCACTTCGAGCTGGAGCAGATCGTCGACGCGTTCCGTTACCAGGAAAGCAACCGGCATTTCGGCAAGATCTGCCTGACCTGGTAAGCGTCGGGGCTGCTGTGCCGCAGTTGCCCGTCAATCCGGTAGCAGCCGGTAGCGGCTGTTGGACAGGTGCAGGCACACCGCCGCGCGGGCCGCATCCGGGTCTTGCCGGCGGATGGCATTGAGGATTGCCTCGTGCTCCAGGTTGGCCAGGTATGCCTGCGCTGCCATCTTCGACCCACTGCGCTCGGCTTGGGCCATGCGGTTGCGCGGAATCAAGCCGTTGCCCAGCTGCAGCAGCATCTCGGTGAAATACAGGTTGCCGGTGGCTTCGGCAATCAGCAGGTGAAAACGCCGGTCGGCCTCGATGCAGCTGTCACCTGCCGCCGCCAGGTCCTGGTAGTCATCCAGTGCCTGGCGCATGCGCGCCAACTGCCCTTCATCGCGGCGTAGCGCCGCCAGCGCGGCGGCCTGGCTTTCCAGGCCGACCCGCAGCTCCAGCAAGTCGCGCACATTCGCTGCGCTTTCCGCTGCAACGCGCAACCCGGCCTGGGCTTGGCGCGCCATCACGAAGGTGCCGATACCGTGGCGCGGTTCCACCAGCCCCGAGGCCTGCAACTTCGACAAGGCTTCGCGAACCACCGTGCGGCTGACCCCGTGCTCGCGTACCAAGGTGTTCTCCGACGGCAGTTTGTCGCCGGGCTTGAAGGTGCCCAGGAGAATCTGCTGGGTCAGGCTGGAGACCAGGTCATGTGCGCGGCTGTGGCCGCGTTTGTGCGCGTGATCTGGAAGCATGCTGTGGTCCACCTCTTGTTGTACTTGTATGACAAGTTAATTGCTAAAAATATTTTTTGCCCAATTTTTCGCGAGGCGAGGGTGCATTTGGAGTGCCAGTTTTTGCAAGATCGCAACATATTAGTCTTATTGCAGCTTGTATTTTGACATTTTGGCGATGTTGTTGATCTTGTCGTACAACTTCTCGGGGCCTATGCTCGTCCCCACTGCCATGTCAGACAACCCCGACCCGCACAAAAACAATTAGTGGGAGATCCACCTGTGAACGACACCCTCGCTCCGTCTGCCCGGAATGAAGGCGACGCTTTGGCCAGCGCCGTGGCCAAGGTCAAGCGCCACGTGCTGCCGCTGTTCGTCATCATGTTCATCGTCAACTACCTGGACCGCGTCAACATCGGCTTCGTCCGCCCGCACCTGGAAAGCGACTTGGGCATCAGCGCTGCAGCCTTTGGCTTTGGTGCCGGGCTGTTCTTCATCGGCTACGCGCTGTTCGAGGTGCCTTCGAACATGCTGCTGCAGAAGGTGGGGGCCCGCTTGTGGCTGACCCGCATCATGTTCACTTGGGGGGCTGGTGGCCACGGCCATGGCCTTCGTGCAGAACGAAACCCAGTTCTATGTACTGCGCTTTCTGCTCGGTGTGGCCGAAGCGGGCTTCTTCCCTGGGGTGATCTACTACTTCACCCGCTGGTTGCCGGCGGCCGAGCGCGGCAAGGCAATCGCCATTTTTCTCAGCGGGTCGGCGCTGGCTTCGCTGATTTCCGGCCCCTTGGCCGGGGCATTGATGCAAATCCAGGGGCTCGGCCTGCACGGCTGGCAGTGGATGCTGTTCATCGAAGGCATGGCCTCGGTGGCGTTGTGCTTCTTCGTGTTCTTCTGGCTCGACTCCAAACCGCAGGACGCCAAGTGGCTGAGCCAGGCCGAGCAGGATGCGCTGGTCGCGACGATCGACCGTGAACAGCAAGCGCGCGAGGCGCTGGGTGCGGTCAAGCCGTCGGCCTGGAGCCTGCTCAAGGACCGCCAGATCGTCCTGTTCTGCCTGATCTACTTCTGCATCCAGCTGACCATCTACGCGGCCACCTTCTGGCTGCCGAGCATCATCAAACGCATGGGCGACCTCAGCGACCTGCAGGTCGGCTTCCTCAACTCCATCCCGTGGCTGATCTCGATCCTGGCCATGTATGCCTTCGCTGCCGTTTCTGCACGCTGGAAGTTCCAGCAGGCCTGGGTGGCAGGCGCCTTGGTGGTCGCGGCCATCGGCATGTTCATGTCCACCACCGGCGGGCCGGTATTCGCCTTTGTCGCCGTGTGCTTTGCCGCCATCGGCTTCAAGTCGGCCTCGTCACTGTTCTGGCCAATCCCGCAGGGCTACCTGGATGCTCGCATCGCGGCGGCGGTGATAGCCCTGGTCAACTCGGTCGGCAACCTCGGCGGCTTCGTTGCCCCCACCACGTTCGGCCTGCTGGAGCAGCAGACCGGCTCGATCCAGGGCGGGTTGTATGGCCTGGCGGTGACTTCGGTGCTGGCGGCAATTGCCATCTTCTTCGTGCGTACACGCCCCAAGGGCGCACCTTCCGATAGCCTGAAGGCCCCCGCGGCCCTGGGCCAGACCCACTGACGACTGCGAGACGACAACCATGAATATGCAGACAACACCCGCCGTTCACACCAGCACCCCGGTGGTCACCGACCTGCGCGTGATTCCGGTGGCTGGCCACGACAGCATGCTGCTCAACCTCAGTGGCGCACATGGCCCGTTCTTTACCCGTAACGTGGTAGTACTGCGGGACAGCGCGGGCAACACGGGCCTTGGCGAAGTGCCGGGTGGCGAGGGCATTCGCCAGACCCTGGAAGACGCCCGCAGCCTGGTAGTAGGCCAGCCGATCGGTCATTACCAGCGCGTGCTCAATGCCATGCGCCAGACGTTCGCCAGCCGCGACTCGGCGGGCCGCGGCCTGCAGACCTTCGACCTGCGCATCACCGTGCATGCCGTCACGGCCATCGAGTCGGCGCTGCTCGACCTGCTCGGCCAGCACCTGAATGTGCCCATGGCGGCACTGCTTGGCGAGGGCCAGCAACGTGATGCGGTGAAGATGCTGGGCTACCTGTTCTATATCGGCGACCGCCAGCAGACCGACCTGGCCTACCGCAACGAAGCGGACAGTGACGACGACTGGTTCCGTGTGCGCCATGAAAAGGCCCTGACGCCCGAGGCGGTTGTGCGCCTGGCCGAAGCGGCCAAGCAGCGTTACGGCTTCAGCGACTTCAAGCTCAAGGGCGGCGTGCTGCGGGGGGCAGAAGAAATGGAAGCAGTGACGGCGCTGGCCGAACGCTTCCCCGAAGCGCGCATCACCCTGGACCCCAACGGGGCCTGGTCACTCAAGGAGGCCATCGCCCTGTGCCGCGACAAGCATGATGTGCTGGCCTATGCCGAAGACCCGTGCGGCGCCGAGAACGGCTACTCGGGCCGCGAGGTGATGGCCGAGTTCCGTCGCGCTACGGGTTTGCCCACGGCTACCAACATGATCGCAACCGATTGGCGGCAGATGGGCCATGCGATCCAGTTGCAGTCGGTGGACATTCCGCTGGCCGACCCGCATTTCTGGACCTTGCAGGGCTCGGTGAGGGTGGCGCAGATGTGCAACGACTGGGGGCTTACCTGGGGTTCGCACTCCAACAACCACTTCGATATTTCGCTGGCGATGTTCACTCAAGTGGCGGCTGCCGCGCCGGGTGAGATCACCGCGATCGACACCCACTGGATCTGGCAGGACGGCCAGCGCCTGACCCGTGAGCCGCTGCGCATTGTCGACGGCCATGTGCATGTGCCGGCGCGGCCGGGGTTGGGGGTGGAGCTGGATGAGGATCAACTGGCCAAGGCCCACGAGTGCTACCGCAACATGGGGTTGGGGGCGCGGGATGACAGCGTGGCAATGCAGTTCCTGATTCCGGGTTGGCGTTTTGATAACAAGCGGCCTTGCCTGGTGCGTTAAGGCTGCTGGCCTCTTCGCGGGCTTGCCCGCTCCCACAAGGATTGCACAGGATTTGAAGCCGATGCGATCGAGGTGGGAGACTCTATGGTCTCTGGTAAGGGTAGCCGCAGCATTTTCAGCGCCTGGGAGATCGAGCGCCGCCCGCGCGGCGCATCGCGAGCTGCGCTCGCTCCTACGTTTGTTTCGGGCCAGTAACCCCTGTGCCAGGTGCGCGCGACCGCCT
>NZ_CAMZMX010000081.1:0-8561 GCF_947311875.1 Pseudomonas sp. PARCl1 | reverse complement strand
CGTTACTGGCCCGAAACAAACGTAGGAGCGAGCGCAGCTCGCGATGCGCCGCGCGGGCGGCGCTCGATCTCACAGGCACTGAAGATGCAGCGGCTACCCTTGCCAGGAACCATAGAATCTCCCACAGGTACAGCGCCACCCTCAGGCCCTGTGGAATCCTTGTGGAATCTGGCTTGCCGGCGATGAAGCCGACGCCGGTCAGCGACGAGCGCCGCGCACCCCTTCCGCCAGTGCCGAGCACAGGCTCAACACATCGCTCACCGCCTGTTCGGCCGTGTTGGCCTGGGCAATCTTGTCGACCAGCGCCGAGCCCACTACCACGCCATCGGCCAGCCGGGCGATGTTCGCCGCCTGCTCTGGGGTGCGAATGCCGAAGCCAACGCTGATCGGCAGGTCGGTATGCCGACGCAGGCGGGCAATGGCTTCGGTCACGTGCTCGGTGGTCGCCGAGCCGGCCCCGGTCACACCGGCCACGGACACGTAGTAGACGAACCCGGAGCTGCGCGCCAGCACACGCGGCAGGCGCGCGTCGTCGGTGGTCGGGGTGGTCAGGCGAATGAAGTCGATACCTGCAGCCTGGGCCGGGGTCGCCAGTTCTGCATCGTGCTCTGGCGGCAGGTCGACGATGATCAGGCCATCGACGCCAGCCTGCTTGGCTTCATTCACGAACGCTTCCACGCCAAAACGGTGGATCGGGTTGTAGTAGCCCATCAGCACGATCGGCGTGGTGTGGTTGTCCACACGGAATTCACGAACCATCTGCAGGGTCTTGGCCAGGTTCTGGCCCGCTTCCAACGCGCGCAGGGTAGCGAGCTGGATGGCTACGCCATCGGCCATTGGGTCGGTGAATGGCATGCCCAGTTCGATCACATCGGCGCCTGCAGCAGGCAGGCCCTTGAGGATCTGCAGCGAGGCGTCATAGCCCGGGTCGCCTGCGGTAACGAAGGTGACCAGTGCCGAGCGGCTTTCGGCTTTCAACTCGGCGAAGCGTTGTTCTAGACGGCTCATGCCTGTTTCTCCTGGGCGGCCATGTGGCTCATGACGGTTTGCATGTCTTTGTCGCCGCGGCCCGACAGGCAGATCACCATCAGGTGGTCCTTGGGCAACTGCGGGGCGCGCTTGATTGCCTCGGCCAGGGCGTGGGCGCTTTCCAGGGCCGGGATGATGCCCTCCAGGCGGCACGTGGCGTGGAAGGCATCCAGTGCTTCGTCATCGGTGATGCTGACGTATTCAACGCGCTTCACCTCATGCAGGTAGGCATGCTCGGGGCCGATGCCCGGGTAGTCGAGGCCGGCCGAAATCGAGTGAGCGTCGGTAATCTGGCCGTCATCGTCCTGCAACAGATAGGTGCGGTTGCCGTGCAGTACGCCGGGCACACCGCCGTTCAGGCTGGCAGCATGCTTGTCGGTGTGCACACCGTGGCCGCCGGCTTCAACGCCGATGATCTGGACGCTTGGCTCTTCGAGGAACTCATGGAACAGGCCCATGGCGTTGGAGCCACCCCCCACGCAGGCGACCAGGCTGTCCGGCAGGCGGCCTTCCTTTTCCTGCAACTGGGCACGGGTTTCCTTGCCGATGATCGACTGGAAGTCGCGGACCATTGCTGGGTATGGGTGCGGGCCCGCCACGGTGCCGATCAGGTAGAACGTGTCGTCGACGTTGGTCACCCAGTCGCGCAGCGCTTCGTTCATGGCGTCCTTGAGGGTGCCGGTGCCCGCGGTAACCGGAACGATCTCGGCGCCCAGCAGCTTCATGCGGAACACGTTGGCCTGCTGGCGTTCGATATCGGTGGCGCCCATGTAGATCACGCAAGGCAGGCCGAAGCGCGCAGCGACGGTAGCGGTCGCTACGCCGTGCATGCCGGCGCCGGTTTCGGCGATCAGGCGTTTCTTGCCCATGCGCTTGGCCAGCAGCACCTGGCCGATGCAGTTGTTCACCTTGTGCGCGCCGGTGTGGTTGAGCTCTTCACGCTTGAAGAAGATCTTCGCGCCGCCGCAGTGTTCGGTCAGGCGCTCGGCGAAGTACAGCGGGTTGGGGCGGCCGATGTAGTCGCGCTGGAAATAGGCCAGCTCTTCGAGGAATTGCGGGTCGGCCTTGGCCGCTTCGTATTCCCGGGCCAGGTCCAGCACCAGTGGCATGAGGGTTTCGGCCACATAGCGGCCGCCGAACGAGCCGAACAGGCCATTGGCGTCGGGGCCGGGGCGGTATTGGGACTGGGTCATGGGGCGCTCCAGGGCTAGGCAATGAGTGATGGGCTTTACTCTAACCACGACAGGCCCGGCTGAAAACCGATAAGATTGCGCAAACTTGTCAGGAAAACTCACAGGTAATGGCTCACGACCTCCCTCCCCTCAATGCCCTGCGTGCTTTCGAGGCCACTGCCCGGCTTAACAGTGTCAGCCAGGCGGCCGAGGCGTTGCACGTTACCCATGGTGCCGTGAGCCGGCAGATCAAGGTGCTTGAGGAGCATCTGGGGGTGGCGTTGTTCGTCAAGGACGGGCGTGGCATCAAACTCACAGATGCCGGACTGCGACTGCGCGATGCCAGTGGCGAGGCGTTCGACCGCTTGCGCAGTGCATGTGCCGAACTGAGCCGCGACACCCGCGAGGCCCCGTTCGTACTGGGTTGCTCAGGCAGCCTGCTGGCGCGCTGGTTCATCCCGCGGTTGGGGCGTTTGCAGGCAGACCTGCCAGAGCTGCGCCTGCACCTTTCAGCCGGTGAGGGCGACCTCGATCCAAGACGACCAGGGCTGGATGCGCTATTGGTGTATGCCGAGCCACCGTGGCCGGCAGACATGCAGGTGCATGTGTTGGCCGAGGAGCGTATCGGCCCGGTGCTGAGCCCGCACTTCGCCGGTTATCAGCGCTTGCAGGGGGCGCCAGCCAAAGCTTTGCTCGAAGAAACCGTATTGCACACCACCTCACGCCCACAGGCTTGGCCGACCTGGGCGGCGCAGCAGGGTCTGGTGCCAACTGCCATGCACTACGGGCAGGCTTTCGAGCATTTGTATTACCTGTTGGAAGCTGCGGTGGCGGGACTGGGCGTGGCGATCGCGCCGCAACCACTGGTCGCCGATGACCTGCGGGCGGGCCGCCTGAGTGCGCCGTGGGGCTTCTCACCGACCCCGGCGGCGCTGACGCTGTGGGTACCTCGGCGCGCCGCTGACGGGCGCGCCGAGCAACTGGCGCAATGGTTGCGGGGAGAACTGCTAGGGCAGAGCGCTTAGTTGCGCTTGCACAGCAAGTAAGCTGCCAGCAGACCCAGGGCGCCGATGGCTACACCGGCAGTGGTATACGGGTGCTCTTGGGCATAGTCGCGGGTGGCGATGCCGGTCTGGCGGGTACGCTCCTTGACTTCCTCATAGGCATCGCTCAGCAGGCTGCGCGAATGGCGCAGGGCACTCTCGGCGTTGCTGCGCATGGCCTTGACTGATTTCTGGGTTTCTTCGGAGGCATCGTGCTTCAGGCTTTCCAGGCTTTTCAGCAGGCTTTCGATCTCTGCTTCCATGCTTTCCAGGGATGTTTTACGCAGCGAATTGCGGGGCATGTTGACTCTCCTTTGCAGTATGGACTCTATGAAGTGCGACCCTTGGGCTGCACGAAAGTGCGATCGAACTTTCGCCCCTGATGACAGCTCGCAGGTAAACCAGGCTCGCACTGCCAGGCTGAATATCACTGTTACCCAAGGAGAGCGCTCATGACCGATCATCACACCTACAAGAAGGTCGAACTGGTGGGGTCTTCGCCTACCAGCATCGAAGAAGCAATCAACAATGCCCTGGCCGAAGCCGGCCAGAGCATCAAGCACATGGAGTGGTTCGAGGTGGCCGAAACCCGTGGCCACATTCGCGACAACAAGGTCGCGCACTTCCAGGTGACGTTGAAGGTGGGCTTCCGTATCGCCAATAGCTGAAACACAGCCAGGCTGGAACAGGTTGCACTGATGGGGTATTAGGAACAGGGCGCCCTGGTGGGCGCCCCTTTCTGGTTTCATCTGCACAAGGAATGCAAGTGATGAACAAACTGATACTGGCGCTGGGCCTGATGACGCTGGCCGGTGGCGCGATGGCGGCGGGCAAACCCTGCGAGGAGCTGAAAGCGGAAATTGCCGCCAAGCTCGATGCCAAGGGGGTTGTTGGCTACAAGCTGGAGATCGTCGAAAAGGGCGACCCGGCGGGCAAGGTGATCGGCAGCTGCGAAGGCGGCACCAAGGAAATCGTCTACCGCCGCGGCTGACGCGGTGGCCCCTTCGCGGGGGCACTCGCGAAGGGGTTCACTCGCTCTTCAAAGCCTGCGCCAGCAGCTCATAAGCGCGGATACGGTCTGCATGCTCGTACAGGTCACAGGTAAACATCAGCTCGTCCGCCCCGGTTTGCTCCAGCAACACCTCCACTTTGGCGCGCACTTTCTGCGGGCTGCCAATCATCGCCAACCCCAGGAAGCTGCCTACCGCATCGCGTTCATGGGGCAGCCATAAGCCGTCCATGCTGGGTACCGGTGGTTTCTGCATCAGGCTCTGCCCGCGAATCAGCGCCAGAATGCGCTGGTACACCGAAGTGGCCAGGTATTCGGCCTGTTTATCGGTTTCGGCAACCACCATGGGAATACCCAGCATCACATAGGGTTTGTCCAGCGTGGTGGACGGTTTGAAGTGGTTGCGATACACGCGGATTGCCTCGTGCATGTAACGCGGCGCGAAGTGCGAGGCGAAGGCATAGGGCATGCCGCGCATACCGGCCAGTTGCGCGCTGAACAGGCTGGAGCCCAGCAGCCACATGGGCACATCGGTGTCGTGGCCAGGCACAGCGATCACTTTTTGATCATCGGTTCGGGGGCCAAGGTAGCGTGACAGCTCTTCGACATCGTCCGGGAAATCGTCCGGGCCACCTGCGCGGTCTCGGCGCAAGGCGTATGCAGTCATCTGGTCGGAGCCTGGCGCACGGCCAAGGCCGAGGTCGATGCGCCCCGGGTACAGGCTGGCGAGGGTGCCGAACTGCTCGGCGATCACCAACGGCGCATGGTTGGGCAGCATGACCCCGCCGGAGCCTACGCGAATGCTCGAAGTGCCCCCGGCGAGGTAGCCGATAAGCACCGAGGTTGCCGAGCTGGCGATGCCGTCCATGTTGTGGTGTTCGGCCACCCAGAAGCGGTTGTAGCCGAAGCGTTCGACATGCTGCGCCAAGTCCAGGGAGTTGCGCAGCGACTGCGCCGGGCCGGCATCGGCGCGAACGGGCACAAGGTCGAGGGTGGAAATCTTCAGGACACGTAGCTGCGTCATGGGGTCTCCGCAAGAATGATTGGCCAGAGGCCTTTATGACTCTGTATGGGCGTAATCGTTGGATTCAATGGGGGGCGCAATTGCTCTGAACTTGCCGGGCGTACCGGACCTCTGAACCCATAGGCACGTAACCGAGTGACAAGGAGGCATCATGAAGAAAACAGCATCGGCGATCTGGCAAGGTGGTTTGAAGGACGGCAAAGGCCTGCTTTCAACCGAAAGCGGCGCCCTCAAGCAGAACCCTTATGGCTTCAACACCCGTTTCGAGGACACGCCGGGTACCAACCCAGAGGAACTGATCGGTGCGGCGCATGCGGGCTGCTTCTCGATGGCGCTGTCGATGATGCTCGGCGAGGCCGGGCTCACCCCGGACCGGATCGACACGGCGGCGGAAGTCACCCTCGACAAGCAGCCTGATGGTTTTGCCATTACCGCTGTACACCTGGTGTTGCGAGCCAAGGTGCCAGGCGCCAGCGAGGCGCAGTTCATGGAGATTGCCAACAAGGCCAAAGCAGGCTGCCCGGTGTCGAAGGTGCTCAACGCCAAGATCAGCCTGGATGCGGCGTTGGTGGGCTGAAGCGGCGCAACGATGGCAGTTTGCTGTAGTCTAACCAATGTCGGCAGCAATACTGCCTTTTCAGGAGCCGTTCCATGATTCGCGTAGCAATCGCCGTGTTCGCTTCGCTGGTCGCCACGTCTGCGCTGGCGGCGGTCAAGCCGTGCGAGGAACTGAAAGCCGAGATCGAGGCCAAGATCCAGGCCCAAGGGGTGGCTTCGTACACCCTGGAGATCGTGCCTAACAGTGAGGTCCAGGACCCGAACATGGTGGTCGGGACGTGCGACGGCGGGACCAAGAAGATCATTTACCAGAAGAATGATCGCTAGCGCTCGAGCATGAGTGGCCGCTTCGCGGCCCATTTGCGACAAAAGCCCGCTTCCACAGGCCCCTGTGGGAGCGACCTTGCGTCGCGATGGGCTGCGCAGCAGCCCCTGACTCGCAGCCCCCCCTACCGGCAGCAGCCCCTACCCGCACACTCCCGCCTACGGAATACAGAACACATCGCTAGGCTCATTCACCAGCACCGTGCGGCTGGCGTCATACAGCAATACCTGCGGCTCCATTACCGGCGCCCGCGCCTCCAGGCGATAACGTTCCCCAGCCTTGAAGTCATCGAAGCGCACAGTCAGGTAACAGGTACGGTCCCTGGGGTCGGTCAGCATCCCGCCAGAGTAGATCTCGTAATCGAAGCGCACGACCAGCTCATGCTTGCCGGGGGTTACCTGAAAGTATCGGCCGTCTTCCAGGCGCTTCCCGTCAAGGCGGTCGGCCATGATTACCCGGCCGGGGGTCATGGTGTACAAGTCGACCCAGGCTTGCTTGGGGTCGACCGGCGGCAAGGGGCTGGCGCAAGCCCCCAGTGCACTGAGGGCGATCAGCATCATGGGCTGGCGCATGGCAAAGCTCCCACTTGCGATTGGCACGTTAACAGCATAGCGCCGTTTGCGTGGTTAGGTGTGCTGGCAGCCCGCTGGCAGGCCCTGGCCCAGCAGTTTTTGTTGCTGGTCATACAACTTCACCCACGGGCGGAAGCCGATGCTCCCGGCCTGCAGCTGATAGCGTTGCCCGGCGTTGAAGTCTTTGAACGCCAGCTTTACCTGGCAATCTCGCCACAGGGGTTGGTCGACCGGGCCGATGTTGCTGGGGTTGACCGGAAACTGGTAGCGCACGGTCAACTCGTGGCTGCCAGGCTGCACTTCGAAGTACCGATTGTCGGCCCAATCGCGCTCATCGACCTGCACCGCGTGCAACGAGGTGTTGTCGTAGGGCGTGAGGTCGATCCAGGCCTGGTTCGGGTCTGGGTCTGGCAGCGTTGAACAGGCAGATAACAGCAACAGTGAACCGGCGACCCACAATGCACGCATGGCGAAACTCCCCCGTGGCGAGATAGTCTTGGAGCGAATCGGCCTTGAGCGAGTCAGACAGTCCCGATGCTTCGACTTTTTCTTTTGCAGCGCTCAGGCCCTGGGCCACTCGACCGCGTTTTCACCCGTTTGGTTCCGCTGCTGGCGGTGCTTCTGCTGAGTGGTTGCAGCAGTGCGGCCTATTACGGCCAGCTTGCGCAAGGCCAGTGGCAACTGCTGCGCGCGCGGCAACCGGTGGAACAGGTGGTCGCCGACCCTGCTACCCCTCCCCTGTTACGGGCGCGCCTGCAACGGGCGGAACAGGCGCGGGCGTTTGCCAGCCAGCAGCTGAAGCTGCCGGATAACCGCAGCTACCGGGTATACGCCGACCTTGGGCGCCCCTATGTGGTTTGGAATGTTTTCGCCACGCCAGAGCTCTCACTGCAACCGGTGACCCACTGTTTTCCGATAGCGGGTTGCGTGGCGTACCGCGGCTACTACCAGCAAGGTGCAGCACGTGGCGCGGCAGCGTTGATGCGTGAGGAAGGGCTGGATGTGTACGTGGGCGGGGTGGAGGCCTATTCCACCTTGGGCTGGTTCGACGACCCTATTCTGTCGTCGATGGTGGGCTGGGGTGACGAACGCCTGGCGACCTTGATCTTTCACGAGCTGGCGCACCAGCGCTTTTATGTGCAGGACGACACCGAGTTCAACGAGTCCTTTGCCTCGTTCGTCGAACAGGAAGGCACCCGGCAATGGCGCGCGGCGCGTGGCCTGGCTGCGGTGGGTGGCGATCAGGGGCAGCAGCGGGAGCAGTTTATCCAACTGGTGCTGGCCAGCCGCGAGCGGTTGCAGGCGATTTACGCCGGGCCGCTGGATGATGCGCACAAGCGCCAGGCCAAGCGGGCGGAGTTCGCGCGGCTCAGGCGTGACTACCAGCAGGTGCGGGACAGCCAGTGGGGCGGCGACAAGCGCTTTGACGCCTGGGTGTACGGGCCCATGAACAATGCCAAGCTGTTGCCGTTCGGGCTGTATGACCAGTGGGTGCCGGCGTTTGCGGCGGTGTTTCGCGAGGTTGGCGGGGATTGGGGGCGGTTCTATGAACGGGTTGAGCAGTTGGGGAGGTTGCCCATCGCTGAAAGGAGGGCGGCGTTGCAGAAGTTGATGGCTGGCCGGTGAGACTTTGGGGCGGCGTTGCGGCCCATCGTCGGCAAGCCAACTCCCACGGGGGGCGCATCAGGGCTGATAGGTGTTTGCCACAAGGTATGCAGCGCCTGTTAGAGCGAGCGCCGCCCGCGCGGCGCAATCGCGAGCTGCGCTCGCTCCTACGTTTGTTTCGGGCCAATTATTCCTGTGGGATTTGCGCGCGAACGCCTTGGTGC
>NZ_CAMZMX010000080.1:0-9451 GCF_947311875.1 Pseudomonas sp. PARCl1 | reverse complement strand
CCAAGGCGTTCGCGCGCAAATCCCACAGGAATAATTGGCCCGAAACAAACGTAGGAGCGAGCGCAGCTCGCGATGCGCCGCGCGGGCGGCGCTCGCTCTAACAGGCGCTGCATACCTTGTGGCAAACACCTGTCTGCCCTGATGCGATCCCTGTGGGAGCTGGCTTGCCGGCGATCACCGGCGTAGCCGGTGCAATACACCGCGTCGCCTGCTTCGCGGGCTTGCCCGCTCGCGCTGGCTTTGAGTTCACGCAATACCTGTAGGCCGGTACAGGTTATTACAGAACCACAGTCCGGTTGGCGTTGAGGAACACCCGCCGCTCGATGTGATAGCCCACCGCCCGCGCCAGGGTCAGGCATTCGATGTCGCGGCCCTTGGCGATCAGGTCTTCCGGGTAATGGCTGTGGTCCACCACCTCGACGCCCTGGGCAATGATCGGCCCTTCGTCGAGGTCGTTGTTGATGTAGTGCGCCGTGGCACCGACCATTTTCACGCCCTTGTTGTAAGCCTGGTGATAAGGCTTGGCGCCCTTGAACCCGGGCAGCAACGAGTGGTGGATGTTGATCGCCCAGCCGTCCAGGCGCCGGCACAGCTCAGGCGACAGCACTTGCATGTAGCGCGCAAGAATCACCAGCTCGGCACCGGTTTCCTCGATGACCTGCAACACCTTGCGCTCTTGCCCAGGCTTGTCCTTGGGGTCGAGGGCAAAGTGGTAGTACGGGATCTTGTGCCAATGCGCCAAGGGTTCGAGGTCAGGGTGGTTGGACACCACCGCGACCACGTCCATGCCCAGTTGGCCAATGCGCTGGCGATACAGCAGGTCGTTCAGGCAGTGGTCGGCTTTGGACACCATGATCACCACTTTGGGGCGGTGATTCGGGGCGGTCAGCTCGAACACCATGCCGAACGCTTTGCCGCGCTCGGCAAGGCCGGCGCGAAAGCCGGCTTCATCGAAATCGTCCGGCTGGCGAAACTCCACGCGAATGAAGAAACGCCCCGACTGCCGGTCGTCGAACGAGTGGTGCTCCGTCACGTAGCAGCGCTGCTCGAAGAGGTAACGCGTCACCACGTCGACGGTGCCGAGCATGCTCGGGCAGTCGGCGGTGAGAATCCAGGTATCCGGTGCCCGACTCATGTTCTGCGCTCCTTAAGCCTCGATGCTCAGGCCGTACTCGGCCGAAGCGTCCTGCAGCCACAGCCACCAGTAGTCGGCGAAGCTGCGGCGAATCACCAGTTCCCAGGTGTCTTCGGCAGTACGGCGGATCACCAGTTGCGACTTGGCGAACACGGTACCGACGGCCTTGCCCACCGGGAAGTTGTTCGGGTGAACATCATAGCTGGTGGACTTCATCAGCACTTCACGTACATGGGGGCCGCGCAGTTCCAGCAGGCTTTGCCCGCCGCTCACATTGACCACCTGGATGTGCTGGCCTTCGAGGGCTGCACGCAGCTTTTGCTCGACCGCCAGTTCCTGGCCGCCAGGCACGATCAGCAGCCACTCATCGGGGCCGACCCATTGCAGCGACGTGTCGCCGTTGGCCACCACGGTCAGGGCTACAGGCAACTCCAGGCCCAGGGCCTTGTGTACACCCGCGGCGAATTCCGGGTCATGGCCATCGCCGCGCAGGGTCAGGTGGCCGAGAAACTTCTTTTCGCGCAGGGTTACGCCTGCGTTCTTGCGGCCTTTGCCAACCAGGCTGGCCAGGTCGGCGTGGTGCAGTGGCGACTGGGCTTTGGCCTCGGCGCCGGGGTTTTGCTGGAAGACGTTGATAGCGCTCATTTCTTACCTGCCTTGAATTCTGGTTCGTCGATGCGACGCAGCGTTTGTGTTGGGGCTACCGGCCCTGTCGCCGGGAAGCCAGCTCCCACAGGGAACTCACCAACCTTCAAAGCTGCATCGATCCTGTGGGAGCTGGCTTGCCGGCGATTGGGCCTGGCCTGCCCCCACAGGGCCCGGAGTCAAACGTTCTGCCGCTCACCCTTCGGATCGAAGAACACCGAAGACACGATTTCCGCCTCGATCACGCTGCCATCCGCCTGCGGCGAGTAGACGCGCTCGCCCATGCGCTTGAGGCCGCCTTTGACTACGCCCATGGCGAACGAGTAGCCCAGCGAGTTGGACGCATAGCTGGAAGTCACGTGGCCAACCATGTCCATCGGGATCGGCTGCTTGGGATCGAATACCAGCTGGGCGCCTTCGGGCAGCCACTTGGTCGGGTCGATCGGCTTCAGGCCAACCAGCTGCTTGCGGTTTTCACGCAGGCAGTCTTCGCGGTTCATGCCACGCAGGCCGATCCACGAGAACGGCTTGTTGCGGCCCACGCACCAGCTCATGTTCAGGTCGTCCGGGTTCATCGAGCCGTCGGTGTCCTGACCGACGATGATGAAGCCCTTCTCGGCGCGCAGAACGTGCATGGTCTCGGTGCCATACGGGGTCAGGTTGTACTTCTTGCCCGCCTCGATGATCTGTTCCAGCACGCCCATGGCGTAGTTGGCCTGCACGTTCACTTCGTACGACAGCTCGCCGGTGAACGAAATACGGAACACCCGGGCCGGTACACCGCCTACGTTGCCTTCCTTCCAGGTCATGAACGGGAAGGCTTCCTTGTCCATGTCGATGTCGGTCAGCTCGCTGAGCAGCTTGCGGCTGTTGGGGCCGGACAGGGTCATGGTGGCCCAGTGGTCGGTGACCGAAGTGAAGTACACCTTCAGCTCTGGCCATTCGGTCTGGTGGTACAGCTCCATCCACTGCAGCACGCGTGCAGCGCCGCCGGTGGTGGTGGTCATGATGAAGTGGTTGTCGCCGACGCAGGCGGTTACGCCATCGTCGAAGACCATGCCGTCTTCCTTGCACATCAGGCCGTAGCGCGCCTTGCCCACGTCGAGCTTGGTCCAGGCGTTGGTGTAGATGCGGTTGAGGAACTCACGGGCATCCGGGCCCTGGATGTCGATCTTGCCCAGGGTGGAGGCGTCCAGCAGGCCCACGCTGTCACGCACGGCCTTGCATTCGCGGGCCACGGCAGCATGGATATCTTCACCAGCCTTGGGGAAGTACCAAGGGCGCTTCCACTGGCCGACGTCTTCGAACTCGGCGCCGTTCTTCACGTGCCAGGCATGCAGGGCGGTGAAGCGTACGGGCTCGAACAGGTGACCACAGTGGCGGCCCGCTACCGCGCCGAAGGTGACCGGCGTGTAGTTGGGGCGGAACATGGTGGTACCCATTTCCGGAATGGTAATGCCGATGGAACGGGCGGCAATGGCCAGGCCGTTGATGTTGCCCAGCTTGCCCTGGTCGGTACCAAAGCCCAGCGCGGTGTAGCGTTTGACATGCTCGACCGACTCGAAACCTTCACGGGTGGCCAGTTCGATACCGGCGGCGGTCACGTCGTTCTGCTGGTCGACGAACTGCTTCGGCCCTTTGGTGCCCTTGTCGTGCGGTACCAGGAACAGAGCAACGGTGGCCTCTTCCTTGCGCGCAACGGTTTTCGGCAGGGTGCCAACGGTGGCCTTGAAACCAGCTTCGGTGGCCGCGCGAACGCCGCCTTCGAAACCATCGGCAATCACATCGCCCAAGGCGTAGACACCGTTGATGCCACCCACGCATTCGCGTTTTTGCGGCGCATCGCCCGGTACGAAACCGAGGATGTCGTCACGCCATACCGGGCGACCGCCCAGGTGCGATGCCAGGTGAACGATCGGGCTGTAACCGCCCGACGAAGCGATCAGGTCGCACTCGAGGGTTTCGCCAGGGCTGGTGACCTTGTGCGCCTGCACATCGATCGCCGCCACACGGGCGCCGGTCACGTGCTTGCTGCCCTTGGCCTCGATCACGGCACTGGAGGTAAGGATGCGGATGCCTTTGGCACGCGCTTCTTCAACCAGCGAACCACGCGGGTTGTGGCGGGCATCGGCAATGGCGACCACTTGCAGGCCGGCATCGTGCCAGTCCAGCGCCGCGCGGTAGGCGTGGTCGTTGTTGGTCGACAGCACCAGCTTGCGGCCCGGGGCCACGCCGTAGCGGCGTACGTAGGTGGACACGGCACCGGCCAGCATGTTGCCCGGCACGTCGTTGTTGTCGTACACCAGGGGGCGCTCGTGGGCGCCGGCAGCCAGTACCACGCGCTTGGCGCGCACACGGTGCACGCGGTGGCGTACCTGGCCGATCGGGGCGCGGTCGCCCAGGTGGTCGGTGAGGCGCTCGTGAATGGTCAGGAAGTTATGGTCGTGGTAGCCGTTGACCGTGGCACGTGGCAGCAGGGTAACTTCCGGCAGGCCTTCCAGCTCTTTGACCACGGCGCTGACCCATTCGGCGGCAGGCTTGCCGTCCAGGGTTTCGCGGGTATCGAGCAGGCTGCCGCCGAACTCTTCCTGTTCGTCGGCCAGGATCACCCGGGCACCGCTGCGCGCGGCGGCCAGTGCTGCTGCCAGGCCAGCAGGGCCGGCACCGACGATCAGCACGTCGCAGTGCTGGTTCATGTAGTCGTAGCTGTCCGGGTCGTTCTGCAGCGGTGCACGGCCCAGGCCGGCTGCCTTGCGGATGTACTTCTCGTAAGTCATCCAGAACGATTTGGGGTACATGAAGGTTTTGTAGTAGAAGCCCGGCGGCATCATGCTGCCGCCGACCTTGCCCAGGATGCCCATGACGTCGTTGTTGACGTTCGGCCAGCCGTTGGTGCTGGTGGCGACAAGGCCTGCATACAGCGCCTGCTGGGTGGCACGCACGTTGGGGATCTGGGTGGCTTCGCTGGAGCCGATCTGCAGGATGGCGTTCGGCTCTTCGGTACCGGCGGCGATGATGCCGCGGGGGCGCGAGTACTTGAAGCTGCGGCCAACGATGTCCACGCCGTTGGCCAGCAACGCGGCGGCCAGGCTGTCACCGGCATAACCCTGGTAGGTCTTGCCGTTGAAGGTGAAGTTCAGGACCTTGCTGCGGTCGATACGGCCGCCGCTGGCGAGGCGATAGGTCTGGCTCATACTTTTTCCCCTTGGCCTTTGACGGCGGACGGTGCGCTGGCAGCTTTACCGTTGGCGGTCACTTGCGGCTTTTCGCCAATCTTGTA
This sequence comes from Pseudomonas sp. PARCl1, assembly GCF_947311875.1. NCBI lineage: Bacteria > Pseudomonadati > Pseudomonadota > Gammaproteobacteria > Pseudomonadales > Pseudomonadaceae > Pseudomonas > Pseudomonas sp. PARCl1. Next base: position 4,391 of record NZ_CAMZMX010000080.1, on the reverse strand, counting down.
GGTTTCCAGAATTTCGTAGGTCACGGTGTCGCGGGTGACGTTGAAGTACTGGCGGCAGCCGGCAACGTGGTCCCACAGTTCGTGGTGAATACCGCGTGGGTTGTCACGGTAGAACATGTAGGTACCCCACTCCTCGTCGGAGCAGGCAGCCGGGTCCAGCGGGCGGGCGATGTGCGCCTGGCCAGAGGCGTGGAACTCTTCTTCGGAGCGCAGCTCGCCGCAGTGGGGACAGAAAATATGCAACATGACGGTGTCTCCGGTTAGTGGGCGACGGCGGCGGCGCCGTGTTCGTCGATCAGTGCGCCGTTGTAGAAGCGGTCCATGGAGAACGGCGCAGCCAGTGGGTGCATTTCGCCCTTGGCCAGGCTCGCGGCAAAGACGTTGCCCGAACCCGGGGTCGCCTTGAAGCCGCCAGTACCCCAACCGCAGTTGAAGAACATGTTCTTGACCGGGGTCTTGGTGATGATCGGGCAGGCGTCCGGCGAGGTATCGACGATGCCGCCCCACTGGCGGTTCATGCGAACGCGCGACAGGTTGGGGAACATTTCGACGATGGCTTGCAGGGTATGCTCGATCACCGGGTACGAACCGCGTTGGCCGTAACCGACCCAGCCGTCGATACCGGCACCGATCACCAGGTCGCCCTTGTCGGACTGGCTGATGTAGCCATGCACGGCGTTGGACATGATCACGCTGTCGATGATTGGCTTGATCGGCTCGGATACCAGGGCTTGCAGCGGGTGCGATTCCAGCGGCAGGCGGAAGCCGGCCAGCTTGGCCATGTGCCCCGAGTTACCGGCGGTGACCACGCCGACGCGCTTGGCGCCGATGAAGCCCTTGTTGGTTTCCACGCCGATGACGGCACCGTTTTCCTTGCGGAAACCGATCACCTCGGTCTGCTGGATCAGGTCCACACCCAGGGCGTCGGCGGCACGGGCAAAGCCCCAGGCCACGGCGTCGTGACGGGCCACGCCGCCGCGGCGCTGCACGGTGGCGCCAAGGATTGGGTAGCGGGTGTTCTTCGAGCAGTCCAGGTAGGGGATTTCGGCCGCGACCTGGGCGGTGTTCAGCAGCTCGCCATCCACGCCGTTCAGGCGGTTGGCCGATACGCGACGCTCGGAGTCACGCATGTCCTGCAGGGTGTGGCACAGGTTGTACACGCCGCGCTGGGAGAACATGACGTTGTAGTTGAGGTCCTGGGACAGGCCCTCCCACAGCTTCATGGCGTGCTCGTACAGGTGGGCCGACTCGTCCCACAGGTAGTTGGAGCGCACGATGGTGGTGTTACGCGCAGTGTTGCCACCGCCCAGATAGCCTTTTTCGATCACGGCCACGTTGGTGATGCCGTGTTCCTTGGCCAGGTAGTAGGCCGTGGCCAGGCCATGGCCGCCACCGCCAACGATCACCACGTCGTAGACCTTTTTAGGGGTCGGCGTGCGCCACATGCGCTGCCAGTTCTCGTGGTGGCTGAGGGAGTGTTTGAAAAGGCCGAAGCCCGAATAGCGTTGCATTGTCGTTTACTCCACTCAGCGGTAAACAGGGAAATCAGCGCACAGCGCCGCGACGTTCTTCGCCACATCGGCTTCCACGTCTGCGTCACCGAGGTTGTCGAGGATGTCGCAGATCCAGCCGGCCAGGGCCACGCACTGGGTGACCTTGAAGCCGCGGGTGGTGACGGCCGGGGTGCCGATGCGCAGGCCCGAGGTCACGAACGGCGATTGCGGGTCGTTCGGCACGGCGTTCTTGTTGACGGTAATGTGCGCGCGGCCCAGGGCTGCGTCGGCATCCTTGCCGGTGAGGCCCTGACGAATCAGGCTGACCAGGAACAGGTGGTTGTCGGTACCGCCGGACACCACGTCATAGCCACGGTCGATGAACACCTGGGCCATGGCCTGGGCGTTTTCGATCACTTGTTGCTGGTAGGCCTTGAAGCCAGGTTCCAGGGCTTCCTTGAAGCACACGGCCTTGGCGGCGATCACGTGCATCAGCGGGCCGCCCTGGGCGCCCGGGAAGACCGCGGCGTTGAGCTTCTTCTCGATCTCTTCGTTGGCCTTGGCCAGGATCAGGCCACCACGCGGGCCACGCAGGGTCTTGTGGGTGGTGGTGGTGACCACATCGGCGAACGGGATCGGGTTCGGGTACAGGCCAGCGGCGACCAGGCCTGCCACGTGGGCCATGTCGACGAACAGCAGTGCACCCACTTTGTCGGCGATGGCGCGGAAGCGCGGGAAGTCCAGGGTCTTGGAGTAGGCCGAGAAACCGGCAACGATCATTTTCGGCTTGTGCTCGACGGCCAGGCGCTCGACTTCGTCGTAGTCGATCAGGCCAGTATTGGTGTCGATGCCGTATTGCACAGCGTTGTACAGTTTGCCAGAGGACGACACTTTGGCGCCGTGGGTCAGGTGGCCGCCGTGGGCCAGGCTCATGCCGAGGATGGTGTCACCAGCCTGCAGCAGGGCCAGGTAGACAGCGCCGTTGGCCGACGAGCCGGAGTGCGGCTGAACGTTGGCGTAGTCGGCGCCGAACAGTTGCTTGGCGCGCTCGATGGCCAGGGCCTCTACCTTGTCGACGTGCTCGCAGCCGCCGTAGTAGCGCTTGCCTGGGTAGCCTTCGGCGTATTTGTTGGTCAGGCCGCTGCCTTGGGCCTGCATCACGCGCTTGGAGGTGTAGTTTTCCGAGGCGATCAGCTCGATGTGGTCTTCCTGGCGCTGCTCTTCGGCATTCATCGCCGCCAGCAGTGCATCATCGTAACCCTGGATCTGGTCTTGCTTGCTGAACATCGTGTATCTCCCGGCAGCGATCGTTTTTTGTCGTGGGGCACTGCGGCCCTTTGTGGCGATGTTATGACTGGGCGGGGTAGGTCAGATGCCTGCGCACGCCTTGCAATGGCGCGTTTACGACATACGTTTTTTTGCCGTTGCTGCCGGCCCGTTCGCGGGCATGCCCGCTGCCACAGGTATGGCGGTGTTCTGAGGGCTTGAGGTAGCCCTGTGGGAGCGGGCTTGCCCGCGAAGCGGCCAGCACAGGCAACCCAGCAACCGACTGTTGCACAGCTTGTATAGGCAACCGCCGAATCGATGGTTTAGAGTGCTGATCTGCGTCGTTCACAGGACAGTAGTGTCATGACAGACAAGAGCCAACAATTCGCCAGCGACAACTATTCCGGCATCTGCCCCGAAGCCTGGGCGGCGATGGAGAAGGCCAACCACGGCCACGACCGCGCCTATGGCGACGACCAATGGACCGAGCGCGCGGCCGAGTACTTCCGCAAGCTGTTCGAAACCGATTGCGAAGTGTTTTTCGCCTTCAATGGCACTGCCGCCAACTCCCTGGCCCTGGCCTCGTTGTGCCAGAGCTACCACAGCGTGATCTGCTCCGAGACCGCCCACGTCGAAACCGACGAATGCGGCGCACCCGAGTTCTTTTCCAACGGTTCCAAGCTGCTGACCGCAGCCAGCGTGCACGGCAAGCTGACGCCGGCGTCCATCCGCGAAGTGGCGCTCAAGCGCCAGGACATCCATTACCCCAAGCCCCGCGTGGTCACCATCACCCAGGCCACCGAGGTCGGCACGGTCTACCGCCCCGACGAACTCAAGGCCATCAGCGCCACCTGCAAGGAACTGGGCCTTAACCTGCACATGGACGGCGCGCGCTTCACCAATGCCTGCGCGTTCCTGGGCTGCAGCCCGGCGGAGCTGACCTGGAAGGCCGGCGTCGACGTGCTGTGCTTTGGCGGCACCAAGAACGGGATGGCGGTGGGCGAGGCGATCCTGTTCTTCAACCGCCAGCTGGCCGAGGACTTCGGCTACCGCTGCAAGCAGGCGGGGCAACTGGCGTCGAAAATGCGCTTCCTGTCGGCGCCGTGGGTGGGGCTGCTGGAAGGTGGCGCCTGGCTGCGCCATGGCAGCCACGCCAACCAGTGCGCGCAGCTGCTGGCATCTTTGGTGAGTGATTTGCCGGGGGTCGAGCTGATGTTCCCGGTGGAGGCCAACGGGGTGTTCCTGCAGATGCCGGAGCACGCCATTGAAGCACTGCGCGGCAAAGGCTGGCGGTTCTATACCTTTATTGGCAGCGGCGGGGCGCGGTTCATGTGCTCGTGGGATACCGAGCAAGAGCGGGTGCGTGAGCTGGCGGCGGATATCCGCAGCATAATCACCGCCTGACAGATTGCATTCGCGGGCATGCCCGCTCCCACAGGGTTACCGCCGCCTTCGAGCGCTGTGCAGTACCTGGACTGCCCCCAAGAAGTTGGACACCAATCCAATTTCTTGGGGTATCCATATGAGCAAGTACTCAGACCAATTCAAGCTTACAGCCGTTCATGCCTACCTGGAGGGTGGTGAAGGTTTCCGAAAAGTAGCCCAGCGACTTGCAGTGGACTTCAGCCTGCT
>NZ_CAMZMX010000079.1:0-9768 GCF_947311875.1 Pseudomonas sp. PARCl1 | reverse complement strand
CGCCGTACAAACAAGGCGGCCGCGCGCGCCTGTCACAGGCGTTACTGGCCCGAAACAAACGTAGGAGCGAGCGCAGCTCGCGATGCGCCGCGCGGGCGGCGCTCGATCTCACAGGCGCTGAAGATGCTCCGGCTACCCTTGCCAGAAACCATAGAATCTCCTACAGGTACTGCACAGGGCTTGGGGCCTATGCGGTCGAGGCAGGACTCAGATCTGCTCCAGCAACCACCCCCTGAACGCCCGCAACGACGGTAATGCCTCATTCCTCGGCGGGTAGATCAGGTAGTAACTGCGCTGGCTGGCAAAAGCTGTTCCGGGGCTGTGCAGTTCACCCTTGGCCAGTTCTTCTTCCACGAGAATACGCGGTACCAGCCCGATGCCGATCCCGGCGCGCACGGCCTGGATCAGGTGCGAGGTGAGCTCGAAACTCGGCCCCAGGCGCATCGCCCGGTGCGGCAGGCCATGGTGGGAAAACCACTCGCCCCAGGCATGCGGGTTGTTGGCCACGTTCAGCAGCACCTCTTCGCTGATGCTGGCGGGGCTCCAGCCCTGGCGGTCGGCGCTGGCCTGCGGCGGTACGATCACCACCAGTTCCTCGGCATGCAGGCGATGGCAGACCAGCCCGGGCAGGTCGTGGCTGGCCACGCCAATGGCGGCATCGATCTCGCTGGTTTCGAAATTAATGGCTTCGATGCGTGAGTGAATGTGCACCAGCATGCCTGGGTGCGCGCTGTAGAACGCATGCAAGCGCGGCAACAGCCATTTGGAGCCGAAGGTGGGCAGGGTGGCCAGGCGCAAGGTGCCGACCCCGGACTGGTAAGCCAGCGCTTGCAGGGTGGCGCTGCGGATGCGCCCCAGCGCCTCGCTGAGCTCGCCCTGGTACAGCCGGCCGACATCGGTCAGTTGCACCTGGCGCCCTTCACGGCGGAACAGGGTCAGGCCCAGTTGTTGTTCCAGTGCCTGCACCTGCCGGCTGACCGCGCTCTGGGTCAGTGACAGTTCGGCAGCGGCGCGGGTGTAGCTTTCATGCCGGGCGGCGGCCTCGAATGCCAGCAGCAGCGACATGGACGGAGTCAGGTGGCGGTAATTCATTCATAAAAGTCATTGATAGCGGCAGGATTATCCGTTTGCCCCTGAGCGCAAACTACAGGAACATTGGCTTATACGTCACCCCCGCCTGGTTTGACCCATGCCGGGGCGACAGGAATCCCGTGAATAGCCAATATCAAGAGGCCATCCTTCGATGATCGCCCAGCTGCCAACCGTTGCACCCAGTGCCAACTACCCAGAATTCCTCGAAGCCCTGCGCAACAGCGGCTTCCGTGGCCAGATCAGCGCCGACTACGCGACCCGCACGGTGTTGGCCACCGACAACTCGATCTATCAGCGCCTGCCGCAGGCTGCGGTGTTCCCGCTGGATGCCGACGATGTGGCGCGCGTGGCCACGCTGATGGCCGAAGCACGCTTTCGGCACGTCAAGCTCACCCCGCGCGGCGGGGGCACCGGCACCAACGGCCAGTCGCTGACCGATGGCATTGTCGTCGACCTGTCGCGGCACATGAACAACATCCTCGAAATCAATGTCGAGGAGCGCTGGGTGCGGGTGCAGGCCGGCACCGTGAAGGACCAGCTCAATGCTGCGCTCAAGCCGTACGGGCTGTTCTTCGCCCCTGAGCTGTCCACGTCCAACCGCGCCACCGTCGGCGGCATGATCAACACCGACGCCAGCGGCCAGGGCAGCTGTACTTATGGCAAAACCCGCGACCACGTACTGGAGTTGCACAGCGTGCTGCTCGGTGGCGAGCGCCTGCACAGCCTGCCGATCGATGAGGCCGCGCTGGAGCAGGCCTGTGCCGCGCCTGGCCGGGTGGGCGAGGTGTACCGCATGGCGCGGGACATCCAGCAAACCCAGGGCGACCTGATCGAGCGCACCTTCCCCAAGCTCAACCGCTGCCTGACCGGCTACGACCTGGCGCACCTGCGCGACGAACAGGGCCGTTTCAATCTCAATAGCGTGCTGTGCGGTGCCGAGGGCTCGCTTGGGTATGTGGTCGAAGCCAAGCTCAATGTGCTGCCGATCCCCAAGTACGCGGTACTGGTCAATGTGCGCTACACCAGCTTCATGGATGCCCTGCGCGACGCCAATGCGCTGATGGCGCACAAGCCGCTGTCCATCGAAACCGTGGACTCCAAGGTGCTCATGCTGGCGATGAAGGATATCGTCTGGCACAGCGTTGCCGAATACTTCCCGGCCGACCCCGAGCGGCCGACCTTGGGCATCAACCTGGTGGAGTTCTGCGGGGACGAGCCGGCGCAGGTCAATGCCAAGGTGCAGGCGTTCCTCCAGCACCTGCAGAGCGACACCAGTGTCGAGCGCCTGGGCCACACGCTGGCCGAGGGTTCCGAGGCCGTCACCCGTGTCTACACCATGCGCAAGCGCTCGGTGGGCCTGCTGGGTAACGTCGAGGGCGAGGTGCGCCCGCAACCTTTCGTCGAGGACACCGCGGTGCCGCCGGAGCAACTGGCCGACTACATCGCCGATTTCCGGGCCTTGCTCGATGGTTACGGCCTGGCCTACGGCATGTTCGGCCACGTGGATGCCGGCGTGCTGCACGTACGCCCCGCGCTGGACATGAAAGACCCGGCCCAGGCCGCGCTGGTCAAGCCGATTTCCGATGCGGTGGCGGCACTGACCAAACGCTATGGCGGCCTGTTGTGGGGCGAGCATGGCAAGGGCCTGCGTTCGGAGTACGTGCCGGAGTATTTCGGCGAACTGTACCCAGCACTGCAGCGCCTGAAGGGCGCCTTCGACCCGCATAACCAGCTGAACCCGGGCAAGATCTGCACGCCGCCCGACAGCGCCGAAGGCCTGACCAAGGTCGATGGCGTGACCCTGCGCGGCGACCTGGACCGCAGCATCGACGAACGGGTCTGGCAAGACTTCGGCAGCGCCGTGCACTGCAACGGCAACGGTGCCTGCTACAACTACGACCCCAACGACGCCATGTGCCCCTCATGGAAAGCCACCCGTGAGCGCCAGCACTCGCCCAAGGGCCGTGCCTCGCTGATGCGCGAATGGCTGCGCCTGCAGGGCGAAGCGAACATCGACGTGCTGGCTGCGGCGCGTAACAAGGTCTCGTGGCTCAAGGGCCTGCCGGCGCGCCTGCGCAACAACCGCGCACGCAACCAGGGCCAGGCCGACTTCTCCCATGAGGTGTATGACGCCATGGCCGGTTGCCTGGCGTGCAAATCCTGCGCTGGGCAGTGCCCGATCAAGGTCAACGTGCCGGACTTCCGCTCGCGCTTTCTGGAGTTGTACCACGGCCGTTATCAGCGCCCCTTGCGCGACTACCTGATCGGCTCGCTGGAGTTCACCATCCCCTACCTGGCACACGCACCGGGGCTGTACAACGCGGTGATGGGGTCGAAATGGGTGAGCAGGCTGCTGGCCGAAAAGGTCGGCATGGTCGACAGCCCATTGATCAGCCGCTTCAACTTCCAGGCCACCCTGACCCGCTGCCGTGTTGGCGTGGCCACGGTGCCGGCGCTGCGCGAATTGACCCCGGCCCAGCGCGAGCGCAGCATCGTGCTGGTGCAGGATGCCTTCACCCGTTACTTCGAAACGCCGTTGCTTTCGGCGTTCATCGACCTGGCCAACCGCCTCGGCCACCGGGTGTTCCTGGCGCCGTATAGCGCCAACGGCAAGCCGCTGCATGTGCAGGGGTTCCTCGGTGCATTCGCCAAGGCGGCGATCCGCAATGCCAGCCAGCTCAAGGCCCTGGCCGATTGCGGCGTGCCGCTGGTGGGCCTGGACCCGGCCATGACCCTGGTGTACCGCCAGGAGTACCAGAAGGTGCCGGGCATGGACGGTTGCCCGCAGGTGCTGCTGCCGCAGGAATGGCTGATGAATGTGCTGCCCGAACAGGCACCGACCGCGCCGGGCAACTTCCGCCTGATGGCGCACTGCACCGAGAAGACCAATGTGCCGGCCAGTACCCGCCAATGGGAGCAGGTGTTTGCCCGTTTGGGGCTGAAGCTGGTGACCGAGGCCACTGGCTGCTGCGGTATGTCCGGTACCTATGGGCATGAGGCGCGCAACCAGGAAACCTCGCGGACCATCTTCGAGCAAAGCTGGGCCACCAAGCTGGACAAGGAGGGCGAACCTTTGGCTACCGGGTATTCGTGCCGCAGCCAGGTCAAGCGCATGACCGAACGCCAGATGCGCCACCCGCTGGAAGTGGTGTTGCAGTACGCCCAGCGCTGACCTTCAGCGGTGCGGGCTGCCTTGCAGCCCAGCGCGGCGTCGTTTTACCGCGCCCGGGCCTGTTGAGCCTGCCGATACAGATACAGGCTCAGCAGCAGCCCACAGGCCGCAGCGGCGGCGGCAAACAGAAACATCGAGGCAAACCCGAACCCGGCCGCCACTGCGCCCACCAGAGGCCCGGTTACCCCCAGCGACAAGTCGATGAACAGCGAATACGCCCCCACCGCCGCCCCGCGGTTGGCCGCCGAGACCTGGTTCACTGCCTCGACGCCCAGCGCCGGGAATACCAGCGAAAAGCCAAACCCGCTCAGTGCTGCCCCGGCCAGCGCCAGCTCCGCGCTGGGCGCCAACCACAGCATCAGCAGCCCCAGCGTTTCTACCGCAAGGCAGGCAATGGCCACGCGAAACCCGCCAATCCGGTTGATCATGTTGCCGAACAGCAGGCGAGCACTGATGAAGCTGGCACCGAACAGGCTCAGTGTCAGTGCGGCATTGGCCCAGCCCTGGCTGGCGTAATACAGGGTGATGAAGGTGGCGATGGTGCCAAAGCCGATCGAGCCCAGGGCCAGCCCCGAGCCATGCGGGAAGACTTTGCCCAGCACGCTCAGGAACGGCAGGCGCACGCCATGGACGATGGGCGCAGCCTGTTTGGGCCAGGCCAGCAGCAGGCCGACCGCGCACAGCAGGATGATGCTCAGGCCCATGCTCCACAGCCCAAGGCCCTTGACCATCAGTACGCCCAGCGGCGCACCGATGGCCAAGGCGCCGTAGCTGGCAATGCCGTTCCAGGAAATCACTTTGGCCGTGTTGGCAGCCCCGACCCGGCCGATGCCCCAGCCTATCGAGCCCGAACCCACCAGGCTTTCGGCGCTGCCCAGCACCAGTCGGCCAGCCAGCAGGCAGGCCAGGCTCCACCCGGGCAGGTGGGTCAGGAAGGCGCAGGCCAGCATGAACACGCCGCTGATGCCGCAGCCGGCAAGGCCGTAGATCACGGCTTTCTTGCTGCCATGGTTGTCGATGATGCGGCTGGCGGCAGGGCGGCTGAGCAGGGTCGCCAGGTACTGCACGCTGATCACCAGGCCGGCGACGACGGTACTGAAACCCAGGTCGTTGTGTACGTAGCCGGGCAGTACGGCCAGCGGAATGCCGATGTTCAGGTAGCCAATGAAGGTGAACAGAACGATGGAGACGACTTGCAGGGTGACCGCAAGGGGGCGGGGTGAGTCGGGCATGAGGGCCTACATGGGTTCTGGACGGTGTGAAAACGTGCTGACGGGGGTGGCCCGCAGGTCAGCCGTTTTCACACAGTCGGGGATGCGCAGTTAGTCCTGGTCAGCGCTGGATTGATCGTCACCATCCTGCTCGACGGCAGCTGCCGGTTCGGCGTGGGCGGTCACGGTTGGCTCTTCTGGGTTCAGGCTTGGGAAGGGAAGATTCGGGATCTCATGCATCTCGTCGTTCCTCGCAAGTGTGAGTGAAAAGTCTGCGCCAGGCGCGTTTGAAGCTTTACAAAGCTGGGGCAGGATACACAAGTCTGGATGACAGTTTGGTTTTTTTCCCGCTCGCCGGTCGGGTTTGCGGGCGAACAGCGCACAACATCTGGCCGAAAAACGGCGGCTTTGTGGCGCGTTCGCCCGCCAGGCAGGGGTGGCGCAGGGCACCGGCCTTGCCGGTGTCAGTGGGGCAGTCGCGGCTTTACTTGCGGCCTTCAGCCGATTCCGCCACCTTGTCGGTGCGCGCACACATGATGAAGTCGTTGCGGTGCAGGCCCTTGATCGAGTGGCTCCACCAGGTCACGGTCACCTTGCCCCACTCGGTCAGCAGCCCGGGGTGGTGGCCTTCGGCTTCGGCGATTTCGCCAACGGCATTGGTGAACGCCAAGGCGTGCTTGAAGTTCTTGAACAGGAAGACGCGCTCCAGCTCCATATGGCCGTCACGTACTTCGATGTTCCAGTCCGGGATCTCGCGAATCAGTTCTGCCAGCTCTTCGTCGGTGACTTTCGGCGCGTCGGCGCGGCAGGCTTCGCAGTGGGCTTGGTTCAAGGCATTCATGGAATAGTTTCCGCTTCGAGTTGTTATCGGCAAGGTCGCTCAGGCAGCAACCTTGGGTGGAAATTTAGGCGCATGCAGGCCCAGCTGCATGGCGGTGTGGACCATGCCCATGATGTCCTCGTGGGCCAGGTCGAACAGGCGCTTCATGTTCGGCAGCACGAAGTACAGGGGCTGCAGGATGTCGATGCGGTACGGTGTACGCATGGCTTCGACGGGGTCGAAGGCCTGGTGCTCGGGTTCACCAGACAAGCAATATACGGTCTCTTTGGGCGATGAAAGAATGCCGCCACCGTAGATTTTGCAGCCTTGGGCGGTTTCCATCAGGCCGAATTCGATGGTCATCCAGTACAGGCGGGCCAGGTACACCCGTTGTTCCTTGGTCGCGGCCAGGCCCAGCTTGCCATAGGTGTGGGTGAATTCAGCGAACCAGGGGTTGGTCAGCAGCGGGCAGTGGCCAAAGATCTCGTGGAAGATGTCTGGTTCCTGCAGGTAGTCCAACTCCTGCGGGGTGCGAATGAAGGTCGCGACCGGGAAGCGCTTGCTGGCCAGCAGCTCGAAAAAGGTCTGGAAGGGGATCAGGGCAGGTACCCGGGCCACCTGCCAACCGGTGGTGGCGCCCAGCACCTTGTTGATTTCACCCAGCTGCGGAATGCGCTCATGGGGTAGGTTGAGTTGCTCGATACCGTCGAGGTACTCCTGGCACGCGCGGCCTTCGATCACCTTCAGCTGGCGGGTGATCAGGGTATTCCACACAGCGTGCTCTTGCTGGGGATAATCGATAAAACCATGCGCATCGGGCTCGCGGGCCACGTAGTGCGTCTGTTTCATAGGGCTCTCCTGGTGAGGGCTTTCTTGTTATGTACGGCACATACCCAAGCATTAGGCTTTTGCTCACCGCTTTGCACGGGGGCCTGGCTGCGTTGAAATGCCTCGCGGGGTGAAGATCGTAACGAAAATTTTACAAATTTCACGAGAGCGCGGAAAATACGCCGTATTCGGCTGGCGTTTGTTCGGTTTTTGTCAGCTTATCTTTACGAATTTTCTGCGCTGTGTTGAAAAACATCGGCGTTGCGAGAGCCCTTATGCGTATCAAAGTGCACTGCCAGAATCGCATTGGCATCCTGCGGGACATCCTCAACCTGCTGGTCGAGTACGGCATCAACGTGCTGCGCGGCGAGGTGGGGGGTGACCATGGCAACGCCATCTACCTGCACTGCCCGAACCTGGTCAATTTGCAGTTCCAAGCCCTGCGCCCGAAGTTCGAGGCCATTGCCGGGGTGTTCGGCGTAAAGCGCGTGGGGCTGATGCCCAGTGAGCGCCGGCACATGGAGCTGAACGCGCTACTGGGGGCCTTGGACTTCCCGGTGCTGTCGGTAGATATGGGCGGCAGCATCGTTGCGGCCAACCGTGCCGCAGCGCAGCTGTTGGGGGTACGCGTGGACGAGGTGCCGGGCATGCCATTGGCCCGCTACGTCGAAGATTTCGACTTGCCCGAGCTGGTGCGGGCGAACAAGTCGCGTATCAACGGCCTGCGCATCCAGGTCAAGGGTGATGTGTTTCTGGCCGATATCGCGCCGCTGCAGTCCGAGCATGACGAGAGCGAGGCGCTGGCCGGTGCCGTGCTTACCCTGCACCGTGCCGACCGCATTGGCGAGCGCATCTACAATGTGCGCAAGCAGGAGTTGCGGGGTTTCGACAGCATCTTCCAGAGTTCGCGGGTGATGGCAGCCGTGGTGCGTGAAGCGCGGCGCATGGCGCCGCTGGATGCGCCGTTGCTGATCGAGGGCGAGACCGGCACCGGCAAGGAGCTGCTGGCGCGGGCGTGCCACCTGGCCAGCCCGCGCGGGCAGTCGCCATTGATGGCGCTCAACTGTGCCGGGTTGCCAGAGTCGATGGCCGAGACCGAGCTGTTCGGCTATGGCCCGGGGGCATTCGAAGGGGCGCGGGCCGAGGGCAAGCTTGGGTTACTGGAACTGACTGCGGGGGGCACCTTGTTCCTTGACGGGGTGGGGGAGATGAGCCCGCGCCTGCAGGTCAAGCTGCTGCGCTTCCTGCAGGACGGGTGCTTCCGCCGGGTCGGCAGCGATGAAGAGGTATACCTGGATGTACGGGTGATCTGCGCCACCCAGGTGGACTTGTCCGAATTGTGTGCCCGTGGTGAATTCCGCCAGGACTTGTATCACCGCCTCAACGTGTTGTCGCTGCACATTCCGCCTTTGCGCGAGTGCATGGATGGCCTGGAAGGGCTGGTGCAGCATTTTATTGATCAGGCCAGCCGGCAGATCGGCTGCGCCTTGCCACGTTTGGCGCCGGCAGCCATGGACAAACTTGGGCAGTATCATTGGCCGGGTAATGTAAGGCAGTTGGAGAACGTTTTGTTCCAGGCGGTTTCATTATGCGAAGGCGGCGTGGTCAAGAGCGAGCATATTCGTTTGCCGGATTATGGCGTGCGCCAACCGCTGGGTGATTTTTCGCTGGAAGGGGATCTTTCGCAGATCGTCGGGCGCTTTGAAAAAGCGGTGCTGGAAAGTTTGATGGGCGAGTTTTCCAGTAGCCGGGCACTGGGAAAAAGATTGGGTGTTTCACATACCACCATTGCCAACAAGTTGAGAGATTATTCACTTAACAAGTCGGGCGATTAGGGGCGGGCAACAACTTTGGCACTGCTTTAAAGTTACAGGTATTGTGCCGCGAAGGGGCCCCGCAGGGCCCCGATTCAAGGTCTTCACCCGTTAGAGCAGCCGTTCCCCATCACGCGGTATTCGAGGATATGCTTCTGCCCTTGGGAGTCCTCGTAGGTCATGCGCGCTGGCACGACTTCGCACACATTGGGCACTTCGCTCATGGAAATGACGCGGGCAATGTCCAGGTGCTGAGAGTAACTGTATTGTTCAACCGGAATCTGCTCGGCATCTTTGGCTTCATCGGCCAGTGCCGCGCCGCAAAGACTACCCAGTACCAATACCAGTAAAGCTTTCATTTCAAATATACCTGTCTAAGGTCGTGAGGGGGCGCGCGGCGCTTGTGGCGCCGCGTGTACATCAAGTTTCAACTAACCAGATAAAGGGAGATCAACGTGCGCCTTCGTGGGGGCTGTTACCAGTTGTTAATCGCCTTGCCGTTGCTGGCGAAGTGAATTTTATGGCCGCCACCCGGGCCGAAACAGGGGGTGTTTTGATAAAGTCTTTTAACAGAATCTGTAACAATCCATCGTTCCGTGCGTTAAGCGGCATGCCAGGCAAGCTGTAAGGCTTGCGCCAGAGCCTTCTGCCGGTACGGCCGTACCAAATTACTACCAACGTCGAATGGCTTTTGTTGCTCTGGTACAGTTACAAACGGTTCCATACAAAAACAACTATTACACCGAGGTAACACAGATGAGTGCGGCTCCACTGTATCCCGTTCGTCCCGAGGTTGCGGCCACTACGCTGACCGACGAGGCCACTTACAAG
>NZ_CAMZMX010000078.1:0-9956 GCF_947311875.1 Pseudomonas sp. PARCl1 | reverse complement strand
ATTGGCCCGAAACAAACGTAGGAGCGAGCGCAGCTCGCGATGCGCCGCGCGGGCGGCGCTCGATCTCACAGGCACTGCATATATTGTGGCGACCACCTGTCAGCCCTGATGCAATCCCTGTGGGGCTTGCCGGCGATTGGGCCATTGAGCGCTATTTATTCGGCAGCAGGCCTACGCTTCTTCAGCGGCGCCAGGCCATCGGCGCTGGCCAGTGGCGCGTTGGCCTTCGGCTTGGCGGTAGGCTTGCGCTTGGCGGCCGCCTTCTTGTCGCCGGTTTTTTTCTCGATCTTTTTCTTCTTGCTCCCGGCCGCCTTGCCCGAGGCCTTGACCTTCTTCGGCCCGGTGTAGGTGCCCTTCACTTCCTTGATGACGCGGCGCTCGAACTGCTGCTTGAGGTAGCGCTCGATGCTGGACATCAGGTTCCAGTCATTGTGGGTGATAAGCGAGATTGCCAACCCTTCACCACCGGCACGCCCGGTACGGCCCACGCGGTGCACGTACTCGTCGCCGCTGCGCGGCATGTCGAAGTTGATCACCAGATCGAGACCGTCGATGTCCAGGCCACGGGCCGCCACGTCGGTGGCCACCAGCACCTTGGAGCTGCCCTGCTTGAAACGTTCGATGGCCAGCTTGCGGTCCTTCTGATCCTTCTCGCCGTGCAGTACGAAGGCCTTCACATCCTTGGCCACCAGGTGGCCGTAGATACGGTCGGCCAGGGCGCGGGTATTGGTGAAGATGATTGCCTTGTCGAAGGTTTCATTGGCCAGCAGCCACTGCACGATCTGCTCTTTGTGCTGATCGTGGTCGGCCGTGATGATCTGCTGGCGAGTGCCTTCGGCCAACTGCGATACACTGTTGAGCATCAGGTGCTCCGGGTCTTTCAGCACCTTGCCGATGATGTCGCGCAGGGCCGCACCGCCGGTGGTGGCCGAGAACAGCAGGGTCTGCTCACGGTTCTCGCACTCCTTGCACAGGCGCTCCATGTCTTCGGCGAAGCCCATGTCGAGCATGCGGTCGGCTTCGTCGAGGATCAGCACCTGCACGTGGGACAGGTCGAGGTTGCCGGCGTTGAGTTGCTCGAGCAAACGGCCCGGGGTGCCGATCAGCACGTCCGGCACCTTGCGCAGCATGGCGGCCTGTTCCTTGAAGTCTTCACCGCCGGTGACCAGGCCCGCCTTGATGTAGGTGAACTGCGAGAACAGCTGCACCTGCTTCAGGGTTTGCTGAGCCAGTTCGCGGGTAGGCAGCAGGATCAGCGAACGGATTTCGACGCGCCCGCCTTTCAGGTCGACCAGGCGGTTGAGCAGCGGCAGCACGAAAGCTGCCGTCTTGCCGCTACCGGTCTGCGCGGTCACGCGCAGGTCACGCCCTTGCAGGGCCAAGGGGATGGCCGCGGCCTGCACCGGGGTTGGCTCGACAAATTTAAGCTCGGCCACGGCTTTAAGCAGGCGTTCATGCAGGGCGAATTGGGAGAACACGGAGGTAACCTCAGGCAAGTGCGGGAAATTCAGTTGCATAGGGTAACGTTTTCTGCCGCCTTAGCCGAATTTCTTTTGGCAACTTTGTCGCCATCCGCGCTCTAATGGCACCTCGTTTCGCAACAAGACTGTATGCAAGCCCATGGATATCCAACAAATCTGGCGTGATTCCCTCGACCTGTGGGGCACCCTCGACCAACACCCCATGCTGCACGCGGCCATCGGCCTGGCGGTACTACTGCTCATCTCCCTGGTCATCGGCCGCCTGGCACGCTTTCTGATGCTGCACGGCGCGCGCCTGCTGGCACGCCAGCCGGCACTCAAGTGGCTGGACGACCTGCGTCACAACAAGGTCTTCCACCGCCTGGCGCAGACCACCCCGTCACTGGTGGTGCAGTTTGGCCTGAAACTGGTACCGGAGCTGTCCGATACCGCCCAGCACTTCCTGGGCAACGTCGCCCTGGCGTTCACCCTGCTGTTCATGACCATGGCGCTGTCGTGCCTGCTGGATGCCCTGCTCGACATCTATGCGCGCACCGAACACGCCCGCACCCGCTCGATCAAGGGTTATGTGCAGCTGGCCAAGATGATGCTGTGGATCTTCGCCTCGATCGTCATCGTCGCCACCCTGATCGACCGCTCGCCCCTGCTGCTGCTGTCGGGCCTGGGCGCCATGTCGGCGGTGCTGCTGTTGGTCTACAAGGACACCCTGCTGTCGTTCGTCGCCAGCGTGCAGTTGACCAGCAACGACATGCTGCATGTCGGTGACTGGATCGAAATGCCCCAGGTTGGCGCCGATGGCGACGTGGTGGACATTACCCTGCATACGGTGAAGGTGCAGAACTTCGACAAGACCATTGTCTCCGTGCCCACCTGGCGCCTGATGAGCGAGTCGTTCCGCAACTACCGCGGCATGCAGCAATCCGGCGGCCGGCGGATCAAGCGCAGCCTGTTCATCGACGCCGCAGGTGTGCGCTTCCTCACCCGCGAGGAGGAACAGCGCCTGTCCCAGGTCAGCCTGCTGGGCGACTACCTGGCCGGCAAACGCCAGGAGCTGCAAAGCTGGAACGAAGCGCTGGGCCCTGTGGCCGAACTGTCGGCAAACCGGCGCAAGCTGACCAATATCGGCACCTTCCGCGCGTTTGCCCTGGCCTATCTGAAAAACCACCCCAATGTGCACCCGAAC
This sequence comes from Pseudomonas sp. PARCl1, assembly GCF_947311875.1. Lineage (NCBI taxonomy): Bacteria > Pseudomonadati > Pseudomonadota > Gammaproteobacteria > Pseudomonadales > Pseudomonadaceae > Pseudomonas > Pseudomonas sp. PARCl1. Next base: position 7,292 of record NZ_CAMZMX010000078.1, on the reverse strand, counting down.
ATGACCTGCATGGTGCGGCAGATGCAGACCACCGCCGAGGGCGTGCCGCTGGAAATCTACTGCTTTACCACCACCACGGTGTGGGCGGACTACGAGCGCATCCAGGGGGATATCTTCGATTACCTGCTGGCGGTGTTGCCGGAGTTTGGCTTGAGCCTGTATCAGCAGCCGAGTGGCAACGACATGCGCGTGGGGTTGAGCACACGGGTGGCGCAAGAGCCTGTGCCGCGTCGGCTGGAAGAGATGAGCGAGGCTTGAGATTGCGGGGGCTGCTGCGCAGCCCATCGCGACACAAGGCCGCTCCTACAAGGGCGCGCAGCCATGCAAGCCGGCGCAATAGCCCGTTCCGCCTACGGCCTCAGAAGTCCACCTTGCCCCGCCCCGCCTTGACCGTACTGTGCCTGGCCTTCCCTTCGAGCCGGCGGGTCTTCGAGCCGAGGGTGGGCTTGGTGGGGCGGCGTTTCTTCTCGGTCTTGCCGGCAGCGATGATCAACTCGGCAAGGCGTGCCAAGGCATCCGCGCGGTTCTGCTCCTGGGTACGGAACTGCTGGGCCTTGATGATCAATACGCCATCGCCGGTGATGCGGCTGTCCCGTAGCGCCAGCAGCCGTTCCTTGTAGAACGCGGGCAGCGATGAGGCGCGTATGTCGAAGCGCAGGTGCACCGCGCTGGACACTTTGTTGACGTTCTGCCCACCCGCGCCTTGGGCACGGATGTAGCTCAGCTCGATGTCCGTATCCGGCAGTTGCACACCGTTGGAGAGGGTCAGCATGTCAGGCCTTGCCAGCCAGCGGCGCTCGCCCACGGCCACCCAGGCGGCTCAGCCATACCGAAGCGATGATGATCGCACCGCCAATGAACAGCCGCCCCAGTGGCTCGTGCTGGTTCCAGATCAGCAGGTTGAGCAGCAGCCCCACAGGCACATGCAGGTTGTTCATCACCGCCAGGGTAGCGCCGGATACCAGGCACGCACCCTTGTTCCACCAGTACAGGCCCAGCGCCGTCGGGCACAACCCGAGGAACAGCAACACCAGCCATTGCACGTCGGTACTCGGCAGGTGCTGGGCATTGCCGAACAGCAGGAAGGCCGGCAGCACCACCAAGAGGGCGCCGAGGTAGAAGTAGCCAAAACGGGTGTAGTGCGGCAGGTCGCTGGGGTTGCGTGCGACCAGGTGGCGGTACAGCACCTGGCCGGCGGCGTAGGTGAAGTTGGCCAACTGCAGCAACAGGAAACCGGTGAAGAACTCACCGCTGATGCTGTCGAAGCGGATCACCGCCGCGCCAGCCACGGCCACCAGAGCGGCCAGCAATGCCCACGGGTTGAAACGCCGGTTCATGGCGTCTTCGATCAGGGTGACATGCAATGGCGTGAGGATGGTGAACAGCAGTACTTCCGGCACCGTGAGCACGCGAAAGCTCAGGTACAGGCAGACGTAGGTGATGCCGTACTGCAACGCACCGATCAGCAGCATCGAGCGCATGAAGCGCGGCTCGACCTGGCGCCAGCGGGTCAGCGGCAGGAACACCAGGCCGGCCAGCAGCACCCGCGCGAGCACGGCGAAGTAGCTGTCGACGTGCCCGGCCAGGTACTCGCCGATCAGGCTGAAGGAAAACGCCTGGATCAGCGCGACGATTATCAGGTAGCCCATGGTTGTCTCTCGTGAATCAAGGCGGCGACCTTAGCGGGTTGCAGGCTTTGTGATCAACCATGAGGAATGTGGGGGCTGTGCCCGCCTGTTCGCGGGCAAGCCCGCGAACAGGCCGGCACAGCCATCCACAAAACACCAGGCATAAAAAAGCCCGGCCACCAAGGCCGGGCAGGTACACCCAAAGGAGCAAAAACAGGTGTCAGGGTTGGGAATTCGATAACGTTCAGGCCACCGCCGCCAGTTTGGCCTTGGCCTGGTTGAGGCCCTTTTCGTGGAACTCGCCGCTCATGTTCAGGCCCTCGGCATGGATGAAGTCGACATCGTGAATACCGATGAAGGCCATCACCTGCCGCAGATACGGTTCCTGGTGGTCGCTGCTGGCACCGGCATGGATGCCGCCACGGGCGGTCAGGACAATGGCGCGCTTGCCGGTCAGCAGGCCTTGCGGGCCAGTCGGGGTGTACTTGAAGGTGATGCCGGCACGCAGCACATGGTCCAGCCAGGCCTTCAGGGTACTGGGGATGGTGAAGTTGTACATGGGGGCAGCCATTACCAGCACATCGGCCGCCAGCAATTCGTCGGTCAGTTCGTTGGAGCGGGCCAGGGCCTCCAGCTCGGCAACGCTGCGCTGCGCTTCGGGCTTCATCCAGCCGCCCAGCAGGTTGGCATCCAGGTGCGGCACCGGGTTCAGCGCCAGGTCGCGCAGCGTGATCTGATCGGCCGGGTGGGCAGCTTGCCAGTGCGCAATGAAGTCCTGGGTCAGCTGGCGGGAAACGGAATCCTGCTGGCGGGCGCTGCTTTCGATGATCAGTACGTGGGCCATGGGCGGTGCCTCCATCGGCAAAAAGGTTGCGATTCGATGGAGGTAAGATTAAGGCTTGACCTATCGATAAAAAAGCGTAAAAAGTGGGTTCAACCTATCGATTAATCAGTTTATTCCGCACTGCATTGCACGGTGATGCGCAGCTTGATGATCTGCCGGTTGAATTTGGCCGTGACGTCGGCGCTTTTCCCGGCCGCTACGTTCACCCGGCGCACTCGTGGCGCCTCCGGGCCATTACGGAAGGTCACCTTGCAGGCCGCCGCGACCTGCCCATAGTTGTTCAGGGTAATGGCGCCGATGTCGTAGGCGGTGTCGTAGGCGGTGTAGTCGAGCTTGACCCCGTCCAGGTGCTTGTCCACATCGATGGGATAAGCCATGGCCCCGAGGGGCAGGCACATCAATATTGCCGCACAACATTTCTTCATGGCCGCTCTCCTTGCAAAGAGCGCAGCTTAGGACAACAGGAGCGAAAGATGAAAGCGCCGCGCGTAACCCTTGACCAGTGGCGGACCCTGCAAGCAGTGGTCGACCATGGCGGGTTTGCCCAGGCCGCGGAGGCCCTGCACCGCTCGCAATCTTCGGTCAGCTACACCGTGGCCCGCATGCAGGAACAACTGGGCGTGCCCTTGTTGCGCATCGACGGCCGCAAGGCGGTGCTGACCGAAGCCGGCAGTGTGCTGCTGCGCCGCTCGCGCCACCTGGTCAAGCAGGCCAGCCAGCTCGAGGACCTGGCCCACCACATGGAGCAGGGCTGGGAGGCCGAAGTACGCCTGGTGGTCGACGCCGCCTACCCCAGCGCCCGGCTGGTCCGCGCGCTGGCCGCCTTCATGCCGCAAAGCCGTGGCTGCCGCGTGCGCCTGCGTGAAGAAGTGCTGTCGGGCGTGGAAGAAGTGATGCACGAAGGCATCGCCGACCTGGCCATCAGCAGCTACAGCATCGGCGGCTACCTGGGCGCCGAGCTGAGTGCCGTGGAGTTCGTTGCCGTTGCCCACCCCGAACACAGCTTGCACCGCCTGGGCCGTGAACTGACCTTCCAGGACCTGGAAAGCCAGCTGCAAGTGGTGATCCGCGACTCTGGCCGGGCCCAGCCACGCGACGTTGGCTGGCTGGGTGCCGAACAGCGCTGGACCGTCGGTAGCCTGGGCACCGCCGCCACCTTCGTCAGCAGCGGCCTGGGCTTTGCCTGGCTGCCCCGGCACATGATCGAGCGCGAGCTGCGCGAAGGCGTACTCAAGCCATTGCCACTGGACCAGGGTGGCAGCCGCCACCCACTGTTCTACCTTTATTCAAGCAAGGAAAAGACCTTGGGCCCGGCCACGCAGATTCTCATCGATTTGCTGCGCAACTTCGACACTGCGCCGCTGGACGTGCCCTTCGCAGCCCCCCCACAAGCTTGAAAGGACCGCGCCCATGGCCTACTTCGAACACGAAGGATGCACGCTGCATTATCAGGAATATGGCCAAGGCCAACCCCTGGTGTTGTTGCATGGGCTGGGCTCCAGCAGCCAGGACTGGGAGCTTCAGGTGCCCGTGCTCAGCCAGCACTACCGGGTGATCCTCATGGACATCCGTGGCCACGGCCGCTCCGACAAGCCACAGGACGGCTACCACATTGCAACCTTCAGTGCCGACCTGCTGGCCCTGCTCGAACACCTGCACACCGGGCCGGTGCACTTCGTGGGCCTGTCGATGGGCGGCATGGTCGGCTTCCAGTTTGCCGTCGACCACCCTCAGTGGCTGCGCAGCCTGTGCATCGTCAACAGTGCCCCCGAGGTCAAGCGCCGCAGCCGCAGTGACTGGTTGTGGTGGTTCAAGCGCTGGGGCCTGGCACGCGTCCTGAGTGTCGAAACCGTGGGCAAAGGCCTGGCCGAACGGCTGTTCCCCAAACCCGAGCAGGCCGCGCTGCGGCAGAAAATGGCCCAGCGCTGGGCGCGCAACGACAAGCGCGCCTACCTCAAAAGCTTCGATGCCATCGTCGACTGGGGCGTGCAGGAACGCATCGGCCAGATCCAGTGTCCTACCCTGGTGATTGCCGCCGACCACGATTACACCCCGATACAACTGAAACAACGCTATGTCGCCCTGATCCCCAACGCCAGGCTGGTCGTCGTCGACGATTCCCGGCACGCTACACCCCTCGATCAACCCGAGGTCTTCAACCAGACCCTGCTGCAGTTCCTCGCAGCCGCTTCCACCCCTCAAGGATCTTTGAGCCCATGCTGAAAAAACTCCTGCTCACCGCCTGCTCACTCGCCTTCGCCACCAGCGTCATGGCCTCCGACAAGACCCCGCACGTGCTGCTGGACACCAGCTTCGGCCAGGTCGAAATCGAGCTGAACGCCGAGAAGGCACCGGTCAGCACGAAGAACTTCCTGCAGTACGTCGACAGCGGCTTCTACAACAACACCATTTTCCACCGGGTAATCCCCGGCTTCATGGTCCAGGGTGGCGGCTTTACCGAGCAGATGGTGCAGAAAGACACCAAGGACCCGATCAAGAACGAAGCCAGCAATGGCTTGCAGAACACCCGCGGCACCCTGTCGATGGCACGCACCTCCAACCCCAACTCGGCTACCAGCCAGTTCTTCATCAATGTCGCCGACAACGATTTCCTCAACCCGGGCCGCGATGCCGGTTACGCCGTGTTCGGCAAGGTAACCAAAGGCATGGAGGTGGTCGACCAGATCGTCAACTCGCCCACTACCGTGAAGAAAGGCATGCGCGATGTGCCGGCTGACCCGGTGTTCATCAAGTCGGCCAAACGTATCGACTGACCGCAGGCTGCACAGGGACGTGCAACCGCCTGAAGGCAGGCTGGAACAGGAGTGTCGCTACCCATGCTGTACCGTCGTTTCGAGCAACTGATCGACATCTTCCGCGAAGCACCCACCGAGTCGCCGCCGAGCACCGTGTGGGCGTTCTACCTGTATTACCTGCGCCAGGTCTGGCCCAGCTTCCTGGCGCTGCTGGTGGTCGGCCTGTTCGCCTCGCTGATCGAGGTAGCGATGTTCAGCTACCTCAGCCGCATCATCGACCTGGCCCAGGGCACACCCAACGTCAATTTCTTCAGTGAGCACAAGGGCGAGCTGGCCTGGATGCTGGTCGTGATCCTGCTGCTGCGGCCGCTGTTCTTCGGCCTGCACGACCTGCTGGTGCACCAGACCATCAACCCCGGCATGACCAGCCTGATCCGCTGGCAAAACCACAGCTACGTGCTCAAGCAGAGCCTGAACTTCTTCCAGAGCGACTTTGCCGGGCGCATTGCCCAACGCATCATGCAAACCGGCAACTCGCTGCGTGATTCCGCCGTGCAGGCGGTGGACGCGCTGTGGCATGTGCTGATCTACGCGGTTACCTCGCTGGTGCTGTTCGCCGAGGCCGACTGGCGCCTGATGCTGCCACTGCTGCTGTGGATCGTCGGCTACATCGGCGCGCTGTGCTACTTCGTACCCCGGGTGAAAGAGCGCTCGGTGATCTCATCCGACGCCCGCTCCAAACTGATGGGGCGTATCGTGGACGGCTATACCAACATCGCCACGTTGAAGCTGTTCGCCCACACCGATCACGAGCAGCAGTACGCGCGCGAAGCGATCCGCGAACAGACCGAGAAAACCCAACTGGCCTCGCGGGTGGTTACCAGCATGGACGTGGTCATCACCACCCTCAACGGCCTGCTGGTGGTCAGCACCACCGGCCTGGCGCTGTGGCTGTGGAGCCAATCGCTGATCACCGTCGGCGCCATTGCCCTGGCCACGGGCCTGGTGATCCGCATCGTCAACATGTCCGGCTGGATCATGTGGGTGGTCAACGGCATCTTCGAAAACATCGGCATGGTCCAGGATGGCCTGCAGACCATCGCCCAGCCTGTCACCGTCACCGACCGGCCCAACGCCCCGGCCCTGAAAGTCAGCCGTGGCGCGGTGCGTTTCGACAATGTCGACTTTCATTACGGCAACGCCTGCAACGTGATCGAAGGCCTGAACCTGGACATCCGCCCCGGCGAGAAAATCGGCTTGATCGGCCCTTCCGGGGCTGGCAAGTCGACCCTGGTCAACCTGCTGCTACGGCTGTACGACGTGCAGGGCGGGCGCATCCTGATCGACGGCCAGGACATTGCCGAAGTCAGCCAGGCCAGCCTGCGCGCGCAGATCGGCATGATCACCCAGGACACCTCGTTGCTGCACCGTTCTATCCGTGACAACCTGCTGTACGGCCGCCCCGGCGCCAGCGAAGCCGAACTTCAGGAAGCCGTGCACCGGGCCCGCGCCGACGAGTTCATCCCACAGCTCTCGGATGCCCAGGGCCGCAGCGGTTTCGATGCCCATGTGGGCGAACGCGGAGTCAAGTTGTCGGGCGGCCAGCGCCAGCGTATCGCGATTGCCCGGGTACTGCTGAAGAATGCGCCGATCCTGATCATGGACGAAGCCACGTCGGCGCTGGACTCAGAGGTCGAGGCAGCAATCCAGGAAAGCCTGGAGACGCTGATGCAGGGCAAGACGGTGATCGCCATTGCCCACCGGCTTTCCACCATTGCCCGGATGGACCGGCTGGTGGTGCTGGACAAAGGCCGCATTGTCGAGCTTGGCAGCCACAGTGAACTGCTGCAACAGCAGGGGCTGTATGCCCGGTTGTGGCACCACCAGACCGGGGGGTTTGTCGGGGTTGACTGATGCCTGTAATGGCCCTATCGCCGGCAAGCCGAAGGGATCGCATGGGGCTGACAGGTGTTTGCCACAAGTTATGCAGCGCCTGTGAGATCGAGCGCCGCCCGCGCGGCGCATCGCGAGCTGCGCTCGCTCCTACGTTTGTTTCGGGCCAAT
>NZ_CAMZMX010000077.1:0-11454 GCF_947311875.1 Pseudomonas sp. PARCl1 | reverse complement strand
TGCCCTACTGAAAAGCGGAGACGAGTATCGGTCAAAAGCCGCTTAAAAAACTTCCCTAAAACCATAGAATCTCCCACAGGTACTGCGCAAAGCTTGAGGTCTGCACTGCTCCTGTGGGAGCCCGGCTTGCCGGCGATGAGCCGCAAAGCGACCCCAATCGCTTAACTGACCGACATTACCCCGGGCGTCTTTTGGTGCCTGGGGTTGGCTGGTCCAGGTCCAAAAGATCAGATTTAACCCCTTCCGCGTAGGACGTTTCCCAAACATACTCCCTGCGCCTGTTTTCCGTTGCAGCCTCAAGGTCAGAGTTCTAGGCTCGGTGGGTCGTTGCTCATCAACGACCGGCTTTGACAGGCCGCAACGATACACAGTGCGCATAACCGTTAATGGCGGTTGTGCATGGGGCACGCTCGCGTGCGCCGGTTTCTGTGTTCGCCGGTCTGTCAACCCATGCACAGCTGCCACCATTCCGTTTGACAGCGGGTTGGCGGTAGCCCCTATCGAGAACACAGTCCAATGCTAAAAATCGTCCCCGACCCACCCCACCTCCCCCACTCCCTGGAAGACACCCTCATGCTCGCAACCGACTACGCGCTCTGCGCGGAAGCCGTTGCCCAGCAAGCAATGCTGATGCAACCCAGATCACCCGCCTCCGTGTTGATCATGGCGTCGATGCACGAGCTGGAAACACTCCGCCGTTTGCTCGAATCGGTACTGGCGCAAATACAAAGGCCTGCCGGCCCGCAACCCATGCATTGACCAGGGATATTGCTCGATGACCACCGAAAACACCCAATGCACTGTCGGCAAAACCATCTTCTTCCAAGGCGAAAACCAGACCCACCCGCTGTTCCGCATCGAACCCGGCATCCCCTGCCAGAACGCCCGTGAACAGGCGTCGGAGCTGATGGGGTATGCGCGGGATTTGACCATTGATGGCCTGATGGAAGACAAGCCGAAGCTGGTCTGGGCAGCGCACTATCTTTGCGCTCTGGGGAAAGCGCTGCTGGATGATGCGGAGTTGGGCATGATGCGCTGAACCTCAAGGCCAAAGGCGATAGAAGTCAGTCGGCTCGCAGCTATCAATCACTGACGCTATCGCCCGCCAAGGGCCCCTGCGCGCACGGCGAATGAGGACGTCGCACGCGCAGGGGCATCACCCCCTTACTCCGTCAAATCCGAAACACCCCCACTTGCCCATACAACCCCTGGGCCAACCGCTGCAACGCCCCCGCCGTCTCGGCCGTCTGCTCCACCGCCTGGCTATTCTGCTGCGACATCTGCGCAATCCGTTCAACGTTGCGCGCCACATCCTGGCTAGCCGCGGTCTGTTCCCGCAGCGCCAGGGAAATCTGATCCACCATGCGCACCACGTCGCCCGAAGACTGCCGAATGTTGACGATCGCCTCCCCCGCTTGTTGCGCCAGGGTCACACCGCCTTTGACCTGCTGCACACCCACCTCCATCTGCCCCACGGCATCGCGGGTGCCGGACTGGATGCGTTTGACCATCTCGGTAATTTCCTGGGTCGAATTGCCCGTGCGTTGTGCCAGCAAGCGTACTTCGTCGGCCACCACCGCAAAGCCCCTGCCCTGTTCGCCGGCGCGGGCGGCTTCGATGGCGGCGTTCAGGGCCAGCAGGTTGGTCTGCTCGGCAATGCCGCTGATCACGCTGACAATGCTGCTGATCTGCTCGGCATGGCTGTCCAGTTCGCTGATCTGGCCGGCAGAAGCTTCTACGGTCTGGGCGATCTGGTTCATGCGCGCCAGCGTTTCCTGAATCACGCTGCCGCCTTCGCTGGACTGGCGACCAGACTCGCTGGACTGGGCATGCGCTTCCACCGCATTGTCAGAGACATGGTTGATACTCACGGTCAGCTCCTCGACCGTGGCCGCCATCGAGGAGGCCGAACTCGACTGTTCCTGGGCTGACGCGGAGAGTTGTACCGATGCCGCCGAAATGTTGTCGGCAGCCCCCACCAGTTGTTCGGCACTGGCCCTGATCTCGCCAATCATGGTGCGCAGGCGCTCTTGCATGGCGACGAATGCCTGTTGGAGGGTGCTGACTTCATCCTTACCTTCAATGGCGATGGTGTTGTCCAGGCGCCCGTCAGCGATGTTGCGCGCCAGCGTTACAGCTTCACCCAGGCGATGGGTGAGGGTTCTTGCGAGGAATGTGGCGATCAGCACAGCCAGGATTGCAGCCACCAACCCGCCGGCGATCAGGATGGTGAAGGCGGTGGCTTTTGCCTGGTCCATCAGCAGGCTGCGCTCGTCCTGCAGGGATTTCTCGGCTGCCTGGAATTCGTTGATCACGGCGCGCATGGCGTCCATTTTGGCTTTGGCCTGGCCCGAGCTTATCTGGCTGACCAGCGTTGTCAGCGGCGCGCGGTCAGCATTGACCTCGCGGCGCAGGTTCACGCTGGTTTGCATGTCTTGCTGCAACCACTGTTGGTAAAGCTGTTGCAGGCGGGCCAGCCGGGCTTGCTGCTGGGGGTTGTCGGCGGTGGCCTGCTTCAGGCGATTGTAAGCGTCGGTGAACGCCTCTTCGCCTGTGTTCATGGGCTCAAGGAAGCTGTCCTGGCCGGTGAGGGCAAAACCGCGCATGGCGGTTTCTATGTCGACAAGGCTGTTGAGCATGCTGCTGGAGCGGTTGAGCACGTCGTAGCTGTGGATATTGCGCTTCACGCTGCTGCTGACCTGGTCGAAGCCTCGCAAGGCAGTCAGTACCAATACGGCGATGATGAGCAGTACAAGACCGAAACCGGTGTACAGTTTTTTCGAGATACTGAGATTGTTGAGCATCGTGGGGGCAACCCTTCAAGGCCTGGCTGGACGCTACGCTGGGTCCCCTGCACAGGGGTGCGGACGGGTTTTCGCGTAGTGACGTTTTGATATCAGGCCTATGATTATCTTGTACAGGAAAAGTTCTTTGTACAATTTTATTCGATTGGGCGATGCGGGGGTTGGATTGGGAGGGGGGTCACCCAGCTCTGGGGCTGGGTGACGATCATGAGCCTGGGCTGGCTTACCAGCTGTAACTCAACTTGGCGGTCACTTCCCGCCCTGGGTTGTAGTAATCGGCCGTACCCGAGCCCACTACATGCTGCTCGTCGAACAGGTTGCTGACATTCAGCGCCAGGTCGGTGCCCTTGGCGATCTTGTAGTTCAGCGCAGCGTCGAACAGGGTGGTGCCGTCGCTTTTCTTGGTGTTGGCCGCGTCCATGAAGTAACCGCCCACGTACCGCGCCCCCAAGCCCACGCTCACGTCGGTGTCGGGTATGTCGTAGTAGCTCCACAGCGAAGCCGTATGCTTGGGCGCAACGGTGAACTCTTTGCCTTTGAGCGAGCTGCCGTCATACAGCGAGCCGCGCAGCACTTCGGTGTCCATGTACGAATAGGCCCCGATCAGGCTGAGGTTCTGCGTGACCTGGGCCTTGGCTTCCAGGTCCAGGCCGCGCGCGCGGGACTCGCCCACGGTTTGCTGCTCGATGATGCCACTGGGCAGCACCACGGCGATGGTGACGTTTTCCTGGGTCAGGTCGTACACGGCGGCCGAGAACATCGCATCCATGCCCAGCGGCGAGTACTTCACGCCCACTTCGTACTGCCTGCCGGTCTGCGGGGTAACCCCTACCTGCGGCGGCGAAACCGATTCCACCATGCTGACGTAGGTCGACACTTCATCGTTGACGATGTAGGTCAGCGCGCCGCGGTAAGAGGTTTCCGAGAAGGTATCGCTCTGCCTGTTCACACCCCCCACATACTCGGTGCTGGTCAGGTCCATCGAGTCATTGCGCAGACCCACCGTGGCAATGACGCGGTCGTAGAAGGACAGGTTCTGCTGCAGGAACACGGCCTTGGTGGTGGCGTCGTTTTTCTCGCGGCTATACGGCGTGATGCCGCCGGGTACGCCGGTGAACACGGGGTTGGCGATGTCTATCGACGGCGCCAGGCTGTACACCGAGCGCTGTTTGTTGGTCGAGTCCAGGTATTCCACGCCCACCAGGGTGCTGCTGTCGATGTGCTCGAACTGGGCATCGTACTGCAGCATCAGGTTGCCATTGAGCTGGTCCGCGTCGCTGTCGGTGCCGAACACGTAGCGGGGGATCACGGTGCCCACCCGCTCGGCGCTGTCGCTCAGGTAGACGTAGCCGAAGTCATCGCTCAGCTCGCTGTAGCGCAGGTTGCTGCGCAGGGTGAAACCGTTGTCGAAGTCGTGGGTGATGCTGGCGCTGAGGCTGGTGCGCTCCACATCGTGGAAGTTGTAGCCGGGCTCGCCGTAGAAATCGCTGCGGTCGTATTCCTTGTCCAGCGGGTAGCCACCGCTGTTGGGCGAGCTGTTGGTCTTGAGGTAATCGAGAATCACCGTGGCCGAAGTGAAGTCGCTGGGCGCCCAGGTCAGGCCGCCCATCACGAAGCGGTTGTCGTCTTGCGAGTGGTCGTACTCGCGGTCGCTGTTCTGCAGCTTGGCCGTGAAGCGGCCGGCCAGGGTCTGCTCGTCGTTCAGGGCATCGCCCACGTCAATGCCGGTCTCGGCATGGTCGTAGGAGCCGTAGGTCACGTAGCCTTGGCCGAACTTCTCGAAGCGCGGCTGTTTGGTCACGAAGTTCACCGAGCCGCCCGGGTCTGCCGGGCCGAACAGGGTGGAGTTGGCGCCGCGTAGAATCTCGATGCGCTCATAGGCATAGGGGTCTTCGCGCACACCGCGCATCGAGCTCAGGGTAAGGCCGTCGCGGTAGGTGGTGGCCTGGAAGCCGCGGATCTGGAAATAATCGTTGCGGTCGTCCGAGCCGTAGAAGTCGCTGACCACGCCCGGGCTGTACTGCAACGCTTCCTCGGTGGTGCTGACGCTGCGCTGCTCCATTTCCTTGCGGGTCACCACAGACACCGAGGCCGGGGTGTTGAGGATGCTGGTGGCCACCTTGCCACCAACCCACAGCTCCTTGGCCACCACTGAATTGAGGTCGTCATCGGCGCTGGCCTTGACCTTGGCATTGATGATGACCGGCGCCAGCCGGTAATCCTCGCTCGCACCCAGCTCCAGCGGGCCGGCAGCCGGCGCTTGCGCAATGATCTGGTAGGCCTGGGGGCCTTGCTGTTCAACCTGCAGATCGGTCCCCTGCAACAGCGCCGACAACGCGGCGGGCGTCGCCAGGCCGCCCTGCACGCCCGGGGTGGTGCGGTTGGCCACGGTTTGCGCGTCGAAGGCCAGGCTCACACCCGCCTGGCGGGCAAAACGGTCCAGCGCAGGTGCCAGCGGGCCAGCAGGGATGTTCCACTGCTGCAGTTGCAGGGCGTGATCAGCGCCAGCAGGTTGTGCCAGCGCTGGCAATGCCGGGCTGCTGACAACCAAACCCAGAATCGCCGCGTGCATGGCACGGCTGAGAAGGTGGCGCTGTGGAACCGGTGTCGAACTCATTTTCTCGCTCCGTAGAGGGTCGGCGGCTGGCCTGTATTCCGGCCTTGTGCAAAGGCCGAACGAGAATGAGAAAACACCTCATTTATTTTCAGAAAAAATGGACGGGGGTAATTGCCTCAGCGTGTACCGACCGCCTGGCGCACTTTCACCAGCAGCTCATAGAGCTGAAACGGCTTCACCAGCATGTCCATGCCCGCACCGAGAAAGGCCTGGCGGTCCTGGGCCGCATCGGCGTACCCGGTCATGAACAGCACCGGCAACTGGGGCCGGTAGCAACGCGCCAGGTCGGCCAGTTCGCGGCCGCTGAGGGTCGGCAGGCCAACATCGGTCAGCATCATGTCCAGGCTGGCGTCGTCGCGCAGGTGCCGCAACGCCTCATCAGTGGTGGTGGCCACCGTACAGCGGTACCCGGCATCGGTCAGCGCTTCTGCCACCGCCACCTGCACCGAGGCCATGTCTTCCACCACCAGCACGTGCTCGCCATTGCCTTGCAGGTTCTGCACGCTGGCCGGCTCCACCGCGACCGCGGCCTCCGCGCTGGCCGGCAGCAACAGGGTCACCTCCGTGCCCTGCCCCACCACGCTGCTCAGCAGCACATGCCCGCCGGACTGCCGGGCGAAGCCATAGATGGTCGACAGCCCCAGCCCGGTGCCCTGGCCCACCGGTTTGGTGGTGAAGAACGGGTCGAACACCTTTTCCAACAGCTCCGGCTCGATGCCGCTGCCGTTGTCGCGCACGTTGACGGCAATGTAATGGCCGTCTGCCAGGTCGGGGTTGCCCTGCGACCAGGTGGCTGCGGTGTTCACCCAGATCCGCCCCCCCTTGGCCAAGGCGTCGCGCGCGTTGATCACCAGGTTGAGTACCGCGCTCTCCAGTTGCACCGGGTCGACCAGGGCGATGGCCGGGTGGGTCGACAGGTCCAGGGTAAGCTTGATGCGCTCGCCGATGGTGCGGTTAAGCAGCTCTTCCAGCGAGCGTACATGCTGGTTGACGTCCACCGGGCGGGTATCCAGTGGCTGCTGGCGCGCGAAGGCCAGCAACCGGTGGGTCAACGAGGCCGCGCTGGTGGCTGAACTGAGTGCGGCTTCGGCGTACCTGGGCACTTTCTCGATACGGTTTTCCGCCACCCGTTTGCAGATCAGCTCCAGGCTGGTGATGATGCCGGTGAGCAAGTTGTTGAAGTCGTGGGCAATGCCGCCGGTCAGGCTGCCCAGGGCATCCATTTTCTGCAGTTGCAGCAGTTGCGCTTCGGTGCGTTCGCGCACCGCGACTTCCCGCGCCAACTGGTTGGTGGCATCGTCCAGGCGGGCCAGGTGGGAGCGCTCCCGGTGGCGGTGCTCGGTGATGTCCTCGATGAACACCAGGCACAGCCCTGGCGCCTGGTAGGGCGACAGTTGCCACTCGGTTTCGCGTACATGCCCGTGCACCAGCATGCTCAGGGTGCCCTTCCAGCGCTCGCCAGCCGCCAGGTGCCGGCGCAGGTCAGCCAACGCTGGCTCCTGGCCGCTGGCAAAGCATTCCAGCAGTTGCCCGGGGTTGCTGTTTTCCTGGGTCAGATGGCTGAATGCCTGGTTGCACTCGTGCACCTTGAACTCGGCGTCGAGCACCGCGATGGGCGCTGATACACCGGTAAATATCTCGCGAAAGCGCGCCTCACTCTGGCGCAGGGCGCGCTCGGCGTCCCGCACCCGCAACAGGGTACGCAAGGTTGCCAGCAACACATCCGGGTCTACCGGGTGCACCAGGTAGGCATCGGCGCCAGCGTTCAAGCCGGTGATGATGTCACCGCTCTGGATCGACGCGGCCGACACGTGAATCACCGGCAACAACGCCGTGCGGGCATCTTCGCGCAGCAACCGTACGATATCGAACCCGCTCATGTCGGGCAGGTTCACGTCCAGGATCAAGGCATCTATCTGCTCGTCGCGAATCAGCGCAAGGCCTTCACCGCCGGTGCCTGCCTCCAGCACTTCGTAGCCGTGCACTACCAGGCGCCGGCGCAGTGCGTAGCGGGTGGCGACGTTATCGTCCACGATCAGCAAGCGCACCTCAGGTTTCATCGGCGTTCTCCTGAGCCAGGGCCAGAGGAATCACCACGAAGAAGGTAGAGCCTTCCCCTGGTTCACTGTGCACCCCCACTTCGCCACCCAGCAGCATGGCAAAGCGCTTGCACAACGACAGGCCCAGGCCAGTGCCGCGAAAGCGCTTCTGCAGTGGCGAATCTACCTGGGTGAAATCTTCGAACAACGTATCCAACAGCTCTGCTGCAATGCCAATGCCGGTATCACTGACGGCAAAGCGGATGCGGTCGTCGCCATACAGCTGGGCCGACACCCGCACCTCACCCTGAGCGGTGAACTTCAGCGCGTTGGAAATGAAATTGCGCAGAATCTGCGCGAGCTTCTTGTCATCGGTGTACAGCCGCGGCAGCCCTGTAGGCTCCTCGAAGATAAGGTCGACTGCAGTAGCGTCGACAATCGGCCGGAACATGCCGCGCAAGGCCGCGAACAGATCGAGCATGTCAAACCAGGCCGGCGAGATGCTGATGCGCCCGGCTTCGATCTTGGCAAGGTCGAGCAGGTCGTCGACCATGTCGGACAGCTCGCGGGTGGCGGTGCTGATGAAGGTGACCTGGCGGTGCTGTTCAGCCGACAGCGGCCCGTCGAGCTCGTCGGTAAGCAGGCCGGTGATGCTCAGGATCGAACCCAGCGGCGTGCGGAATTCGTGGCTCATGTACGACAGGAAGCGGCTTTTCAAGTCCGACGCCTGGCGCAGCTGTTCGGCCTGTATGTCCAACTCGGCGTACAGGGCCAGTACGCCCTGGTTGGTTTCTTCCAGTTCGGCACGCAGGGCATCGTTATCCGCCTGCAGCCGGGCAATTACCTCTGCATCAGCCATGCGCCGCCTCCAGGTCGATGACCAGCACGGTTACATCATCCCGGCCCCGGCAGAAGTCGCGGTGCAGCACTGCCGCGATGACGGCCGGGTGGCGGTGCACCAGGCCAGGGTAATTCTCCAGATTCCAACGGGACTGCAGGCCGTCGCTGTACATGATCAACAGTTTTCCATTTGCATGAGCGTAGTCAAATACCTGGGCTTTTCTATACTGGCCGCCAACGATGCCGGGCAACGAAGCCAACCCACGCACCTGGGTGGCGCTCACCAGGCTGGCGCCGATATTGCCGATGCCGGCAAAACCGAGGTGGTCGCGGGCACCGTCATAGCGTGCTATCGCCACCGCGCCACCACGGCTGCCATTCATGGCATGGTGCATGGCCTGCAATTGCTCCAACTGGCCGGCGAACGGGGCCTGGGCAAACACTGCCGCGCCCGCGCTGGCTGCAGCCTGGGCATCCACACCGTGGCCCAGGCCGTCGATCACCAGGGCGCTGATACGCTGCCCTTCGATCGCCAGGTGCCAGGTATCGCCACAGGCGGGGTCGCCGTGCAGGGCATGCTGGCTTACCCCCACGCGCAGGTCTGGCGCGTGGTCGCGCTGGGCATGCACGCGCGCCAGCACCACCGCGCCGCGCGCATCGGCGTACACATCGAACACCTGGGCCATGCGCGCCAAGGCCCCCAGGCCGATACCCTGGGTGCCTGCGGTTGAATAACCATCGGTCAGGCAGGCCTGTGCATCAAAGCCCTGGGCACGGTCCGCCGTGAGCAGTTCAATGGCATAACCCCCGTGCTCACGGGGCAGCACCCGCAGGTGCAGTTCACCGCAGCCTGCATGCTTGAGCACGTTGCTGCACAGCTCGGTGGCCAGCAGCGCCACACGGCCGCAGTCCTCTTCGTCAAAGCCGTGCCGCTCGGCCAGCTTTTGTGCGGTACGCCGGGCGTGGCCAACATCGCTCGGGTCTGCCAGGCCCATCACCTGGGTCTGGCTGGCAAACAGGTTCATGCCCATCGGGTGATCGTCACGCGTGTGCCCTGCCCTGGCGCGGTGTCCAGTTCAAATTCATGGACAAGCCGCCGAGCGCCGGTCAGGCCCAGGCCCAGGCCACCGCCCGAGGTCCAGCCGTCAGTCAGCGCCAACTTGATGTCGGGGATGCCGGGGCCCTCGTCGCGGAACAACAGGCGCAAACCGGTGCGCCCGCCATCCTCCAGCACAGCCCAGTCCATATCGCCACCACCGCCATACACCACCGTGTTGCGCGCCAGTTCACTGACTGCCGTCACCAGCTTGGTCAGGTCCACCAGGCGCATGCCGCATTCGCCGGCCAGCTTGCGCGCCAACTGACGCGCCAGTACCACATCCTGTTCGATTCGCACCGGTTGGCTGCCGCTTTCGCGCACATTCATTTTTGGCTCACTCGTTGACGCAGCACCTGCATGCCACGCTCCACATTGAGCGCCGTACTCACGCCCGGCAGGGTAAGGCCCAGTTCGACCAAGGTAATGGCCACGGCCGGCTGCATGCCGACCACCATGGTTTCGGCATCAAGAATGCGTGACAGGCCAGAGATGCTGGCGATCATCCGGCCGATGAACGAGTCGACCATGTCCAACGCGGAAATATCGATCAACACGCCCCGGGCCGAGGTACTGCTGATGCGCTCGGTAAGGTCTTCCTGCAGGGTCAGCGCCAGCTGGTCGTGCATGTCGACCTGAATGGTCACAAGCAGGAACTCGCCCATTTGCAGGATCGGGATACGCTCCATGGGCTTACCCCTGCTTGCTGATGTCGCAGCCCAGGCGTGCAAGGGCTAGCTTGAGGGCGTCGGCCAGGCTGGCCTTGGTAGTCAGCGAGCCCAGGTCCAGCCCCAGGTGCACGATGGTCTGGGCGATTTGCGGGCGCACGCCACTGATGATGCAGTCGGCGCCCATCAGGCGGATGGCCGTGACGGTCTTCAGCAGGTGCTGGGCGACCAGGGTGTCGACGGTGGGTACACCGGTGATATCGATGATGGCAATTTCCGAGCCGGTGTCGACGATGCGTTGCAGCAGCGACTCCATGACCGTCTGGCTACGCTGCGAGTCCAGCGTACCGATCAGTGGCAGCGCCAGCACCCCGTCCCACAGTTTGACCACGGGGGTAGACAGCTCCAGCAGTTCTTCCTGCTGGCGCCTGATCACTTCCTCGCGGGTTTTCTGGAAAGCGCGGATGGTGTGCATGCCCATGCCATCGAGCAGTTCCGACACCAGCCACAGTTGCTCGGCCAGGCGTGCCGGCTCGCTGCTGTACTGTGTTTGCAGCAAGCCGAACAGCGGCCCTTTCAAAGCGAAGATGAAGAACGCGGCCTGGTGCGAATCGTGGCCAAGCTGAGCGCGGCTGGCAGAAAGCTTCTCCAGGAACCGGCGCGACGCCTCCCACTCGCTGCCGGCCAGGTGGCTGCCGCCACCAGCGCGCAGGCCGTCCACCAGCAACTGCAGAAATTCCTGGGTTTCCTGTGCCAGTACCTGTTCTTTGATATTGCGCGTGGCGCCGTTGGTTTCGAGGCCGGCTGTCCATTCCTCGCGCAGTTGTGCCTGGCTATGTTGGATAGCCTCCAACGTGCTGCCTTGCAGTGTTGCCATGTGCCTTCGCTCCAGTGGTGAAGGCCGGCGTCCCGATGAATGGCCGGCCTGCTGTGAATGACATTTGCCGGTTCGATTAGTTGTGCAGCGGGAAAAGATAATTGCATTCAGCCATTTAGGATAGCGCAACGGCTTCGGATTGCGGCAGCCTACTGCGAAACGGTTTTATAGGAATGCATACCATCACGGCATGACATCGATGCAACCTTGAACCGTACCTCATATTGCAAGTACCCGCCCGGTAATCGGCGGCGGGGCGGAAGCAAGATGCCCAAGGCGCTCGGAAACCGCCTGGCGCACTCGGTAGGCAACTCCAGCGCAAAAAAAAGGCACCTACCCATAGGTAATGCCTGTCAGTTAAGTAATTTGGGGCCGCTTTGCGACCCTTCGCGGGCACGCCCGCTCCCACAGGGATCGCGCATTTCTTGAGTTCAGCGCCGAACTGCGCCCCTGACGTTGGACAAAAATCCAACCTCAGGGGCGTTTCATATGAGCAAGTACACCAGACAGTTT